>WJIW01000272.1 GCA_014730065.1 Armatimonadia bacterium
ATCTCACGTCGGAGGTGCAACCATGCTCCAGAGGCTTACCCGAGGTGGTAGGCTCGGCAGCGGTATGATGGCCCTCGGGCTCTTCGCCCTCAGCGCCGCCATAACCGCGCTGATGGGAATGCCCGGCGTCCAGGACGCCGCCGCCCAAGAGGAGGAAGAGTACGAGTTCCTCGATCCCCAGATGTGCGGGGCCTGCCACAACCAGCAGCACAGCCAGTGGAAGGGCTCGCTCCATGCCCTCGCCCACAATGAAGCGATCTACGACCGGTACTTCATCCAAGCCTCCCAGGAGACCGATGGCGAGATCGAGCTGTTCTGCGCCACCTGCCACTCACCCATCGCCGTGATGAACGGGTCCATACCCTTCGATGAGCCACCCTCCTCGCCCGAGGATACCGTTCTCCCGGACAAGGCCGAGGAGACGGGAGTGAACTGCGACTTCTGTCACTCCATCGAGGATTACACCGAGCTACGGAACGCGGGCTACGTGGTCGACCGCTCGAACGTGAAGCGCGGGCCCTATGAGGATGCCGACGCCCAGGGCTTCCACGAGTCGGAGTACTCCGAGCTGCACCGCACCGCGGAGTTCTGCGCGATCTGCCACGTGGTCGATCATCCCGTCAACGGCATTCATCTGGAGATGACCTATCAGGAGTACCAGGAGAGCGGCTATCCCGAGGAGGGCATCATCTGCCAGGATTGCCACATGAACCGCAACCTGGGCGATCCGCCCTACGAGCTGCCGGGCAAGGCGGCCATGACCGGTCCCGAGCGTGAGCATGTGGCCGATCACTACTTCGTCGGGCCGAACATCGTGTTCGCCGAGGAGACGGGCGCCGACGAGCTCAAGGAGCTGAGCCTGAAGCTCCTCGAGAGGGCCGCCGATGTCGAGATCACCGGGGCCGAGGTCGCCGATGGACAGGTCGTCGTCAATGTGGACGTGACCAACAAGGGCGCGGGCCACAGCATCCCCTCGGGCATTACCGAGCTGCGGCAGGTGTGGCTGGAGGTCGTCGTTACCGACGCCGATGGCAACACGGTCATGCACGCCGGCGCTCTGGATGAACAGGGCGCTATCAACGACGATACGGTCATCTACACCACCATCGTCAAAGATGCCGAGGGCAATGCGACCACCAAGTTCTGGCTGACCGAGGAGAAGGCTTCGGACTACCGGATCCCCGCCCGCACGACGCTGAGCGAGACCATCTCCGCCGAGGCCGACCTGGAGCCCGGCGAATACACGGTCACCACGATGCTACAGTACCGCAGCGTCTCCCCCTTCGGGCTGAGCGAGGTAGGCATGCCCGAGGGAGAGGTCACCATCCCGGTCATCACCATGACCTCCGACGAGACGACGATGACGGTGGAGTAGGGGCGCCGGACCCGTCGGCGCCTGAAGGAGACGGCCGGGGCAGCCCTGAATTGCGCCCCCTCCTGCGAGAGGACGCACGCTGCCCATGGCCTATCTCATGCCCTACTTACTAACCAGCCTCGTTGGCCTGTCTGCCGGTGCCGGCACCCCCGCCCAGTGGATCTGGGTCGACGCGGACGATACCCCCGTGAACACGTACGCGTACGCGCGCCACGACTTCAGTCTGGGGGCGCCCCCCAGCGAATGCCTGGTTCGGGTCACCGCCGACAGCCGGTACCAGCTCTTCGTCAACGGCATCCGCGTCGGGCGAGGGCCGGCCAAGTGCGACCGTCGGTGGCAGGTCTTCGAGACCTACGACATCGGCCACTACCTGCGCGAGGGCGAGAATGTCGTCGGCGCCGTCGTGCACCACTACGGGGTCTCCACCTTCTCCTACATGCTGGGCCGGGCGGGCTTCTGGCTGGAAGGCCACGTCGAGGACGGGACTCGCACGGTCGACCTGAGCACCGGACACCAATGGACCATGCTGCCTGGAACCGAATGGGATAGCTCCGCGCCGCGGATCACCATCCAGCTCGGCTTCGTGGAGAGGCGCGATCATCGGCTCTCGCCCCACGGCTGGAGTGAGCCGGGCTTCGATGACTCCACCTGGCATGAGCCGCACGTCATCGGTCCCGCGGGCTGTGAGCCCTGGCCGCGCCTGGTCCCTCGGACAATCCCGTTGCTCCATGAGGGCGACACACCCGCCGTAGCCGTGTTGGATTGGGGGCCGGTCTTGGAGCGCGAGGACTCGGGATCGGTGGCGGCCGGGCTAATGACGATGAAGCTCGGAGACCCGGCGGCCGACGCGGATCTGGCGGCCCTGCTCAGCAAGGCGGCCACGGTCACCCTCGCTCCGCCGCCCGATGGGCGGGACTTGGCCATCCTCCTGGACATGGGAGCGGAGGTCGCTGGCTACCCTACGGTGGAGGTCGTCGACGCGCCCGCCGGGACGATCCTCGACATGGGCTACTCCGAGCGACTGGTGGACGCTCTGGTTCCAGACGAGCCCCCCTATGCCGTCCACTGCGACTTCAGGGGGATCCGCTATGCCGACCGGTTCACCCTCCCCGGAGGACCCCTCACCGTCGCGCCGTTCCACTGGAAGGGCTACCGCTATATGGCCCTCTGTCTGCGCGATATGAACGGGCCCGTTACCCTCCGGTGGGCAGGCTGCCGGGAGACGTACTACACGGTCGATCCAGGGATGGACTTCGACTGCAGCGACCCCGTGCTGAAGGACATCTGGCGGGTGGGTGTGCGCACGCTGAGGTGCTGCATGCACGACTCGTACGAGGACTGTCCTTGGCGCGAGCAGGCCCAGTGGTGGGGGGATGCCCGCATCGAGGCCCTCGCCAACTACTACGTCTTCGGCGACACCGCACTGGCGGCTCACGGACTACGCGAGATCGCCCAGTCCCAGGTGCCCGAGGGCTGGACGGCGGGGGTCTATCCCACCGACTGGGATGGGCGCCTGTTGCCCGACTACACCGCGGTGTTCGTATCCAGCCTGCACGACTACGTGATGTACTCCGGCGACACCGACCTAGCTCGCGAGCTTTGGCCGAGTGTCCTCCGGGTCATCGAGTGGTTCGAGGGTTACAGGGACGATGAGGGGCTTCTCGCGCGCGTGCCGGGCTGGATCTTCATCGACTGGGCCGAAGTGGAGAAGCGCGAGATCGTTACGGCGCTGAACATCTACTACCTGGAAGCGCTGGGCAAGGCCGCCGAGATGGCCGGATGGATCGGCGAGGACGCCGAGGCTCGGCGGCTGGCGGGTCTGCGCCGAAGCCTCGAAGCTGGCCTGCGGGCGCACGCGTGGGACAGCGCAGCCCGGCGGTGGGTCGACAGCCTGGGGCCCGATCACACGAGCACGGGCAGGACGAGCCAGCAGACGAACGCGCTGGCCCTGGCCTTCGGCCTGTCGACGCGGCCCGCTGAGATCGACGGTGCGGCCAAGACGCTTCTAAGCCCCGGCGAGGGCGTCACGCCCATCGACTCGGCGTACTTCTCCCACTACCTCCTGGAGGCCCTCGTTCGAGCGGGTCGGCCGGCAGCCGCCCTGGAGTACATCCGGCGTCGCTGGCCGCCCATGCTCGAAGCGGGCGCCACTACCTGGTGGGAGACCTTTCAGCCCGACCAGAGCCTCTGCCACGCGTGGTCATGTGCGCCCAACTTCTTCCTGGGCGCCGAGCTGCTCGGCGTTCGCCCGCTCGCGCCCGGTTTCAGGGAGTTCGCCTTCGCTCCCGACCTGATGGGGCTCGACTGGGCCGAGGGCAATGTGCCCGTGCCGGGGCAGGACATCCGGGTGGAGCTCACGGCAAGGGATCAGAGTACGGTGGCGCGGCTGCGCGTCCCCGAAGGCACGACGGCGGTGCTCCCCGGCGGCGAGCGCCTCGGCCCCGGGTGGCACGAGCTGGATTTCTAGACCTGCGCGAGGGAGCCGAATACGATGGCGACGGCGAGACCAATCCGGAGAAGCGATTTGGAGCCACTCCATGAGGTGTACTCCTCCATGGTGGAGAGCATTCCTCACCACCCCGCGGTGATCGAAGCACAGTTCAGCAAGGAGCTGCTGACCTACAGCCATACCGACGTCGTGCCATGTGTCGACGAAGGCGCGGGGGCGGCGCTGGTGGTGGAGCGTGGCGGCAAGCCCGTGGCGTTGGCCCTGACGGCGCTGCTGGCCAAGGACCACTCGTGGGACAGCCTGAAAGCGGGCACGGGGGTTCTGCGGCTGCTCCTGGCGCCACCCGACGCCCAGGACGAGGCTCTGGCGGTGATCGAGGCGGCTAAGGCCCACCTCCGCGCCGAGGGCGCCGAGAGCCTGCTGGCACTTCACTACATATTGGGTCCCGGCTTCCACAACACCGGCTGTGCCATGCTCCCCGCCACTTGGCCGTGGCTGGGCCATTGGCTCTACCTATCGGGCTTCCGGGCCAAGGGCAGCGAGATACGCTTCCGGCGTCCCATGGATGATCGCCCCGATTCGCTGGAGCTGCCGGCCGAGGGCGAGCTCAGGGTGTACCGCGGGGAGTACGGGTGGCCCGGCGAGAGCGAGTTCCGGGATACGAAGCACCTCTTCATCGATGACCGTGACGCAGCCCAATGCCACAACGCCTTCGCCGGCTACTACGTCGACGGAGCGGGGCGCGACCTGGTTCATACCGAGTGGCTCGGCGTCGGCGAGGACTTCCGGGGGCGGGGCCTAGGCCGAGCCATGCTCAGGCAGGGCCTGGTGCGGGCTTGGGACGAGGGCGCCCGAGTAGCGACACTGACGACGGCAGGCAAGAACTTCCGCGCCCAGGCTCTCTACGTCTCCGAGGGCTATGTGCAGACGGATACCATGTGGGACTTCGAGCTAGCCGCCGAGTAGGAGGGACGGCAACGTGGCTGACCGAGCCGGTGAGCGCATCGAGCGTGCCCGGGCGAACCGCCAGCCCGACCTCCACGTCATCGTCGAGGATCCGCGGAAGGACTCGAACGTCAGCGCCGTGGTGCGAAGCGCCGAAGCCTTGGGTGTGGCCAAGCTTCACGTCATCAAGTCCGATGGCCTGGGCCAGTCCCTCTCGCCCAAGGTGACC
>WJIW01000002.1 GCA_014730065.1 Armatimonadia bacterium
CAGTAGGTCGGCCCAGGTATCCCGCGCCGCCTTCCGGGTAGCGTCGAAGTCCCACCCGAAGGGCTCCAGCTCCGTCTCCAAGTTGAGGCGTGCCTGCTCCACGCTGACCAGCGAGATGCCCGTCTGGAGCAGTACCTGTTCGCCGTCCGCCAGGTCCAGCTCCAGGTAGCACCCCACATCGCCCTCGCCGGTGACCTCGCTCACCTTCGGCCGCACGTCTCCGTTGACCCAGGCGCCCATGGCTCGGAACGGCTTGTCGACCCGGGCGACGAAGTGAACGGTGTAGTCGTTCCACCGGGCCCCTCCCCTGCCCCGCTGAACGGAGTAGCCTTCGATCTCGGTATCGCTCACCTTAGTGATCCGCGCATCCAGCACGTCGTAGCCGTACTCGGTGGGGGTCTGAAGGTCGAAGAGGATCCTCGCGCCATCCGACTCGGCGAAGGTATAGCGCTGGAAGCCCGCACGCGTGGTGGCCGTCAGCTCCGCCCGAGTGCCGTGATCTTCGAGGGTGACGGCGTAGTAGCCAGGAACGGCGGTCTCGGTGTCGTGGCTGAAGGGCGAGCGGTAGCCCGCGTCGGGATCGGACTGGCTACCGGGCTCGATCTCAAGCGGGCCCGCGGTGGGCATGGTGAGCAGCCCGCCCATGGTCCAGGAGTGGATGTGGCTGAAGCCGGCGATGTTGGTGATGGCGTACTCGTACCCCGCCTTCCAGCCCTGGTGCTGATTGTCGGGGCTGAGCTTCACCATACCGAAGGGCATCGAAGGGCCCGGGTAGAGCATCCAGCGCGACGTGCCGGTGCCGATGAGGCAGTCCACATAGTCCACCGGCTCACGCAATGGTGCGGGCCCTCGCCACGCGCCTGCGGAGTCGATCACCCGGCCACCGTCCACCAGCTCGACTCGGACGGGCCGCCTCGCGGTGACAGCGGGCAGCGACAGGGCCAGCTCCGCGACACCCGTCTCGGCAGGCACGGGCACGGGTGTCGCTCCTGGTGCCCGCACCCATACATCGTCACTCGGCTCCAGCACCAGTACTCGCGCAGTCACCTCCTGGCGCGGTCCATCCACGCCTTGACTCGTCCACGGCGAGACGAACACGCCCTGTAGGGTCGCCCCGGCGCCAGTGGTGAGCTCGGTGCCCGGTGGAGCGTAGAAGCCCAGCCAGTCGTACACGACCCAGCTCAGCTCCACGTTGCTGATGGCGATGCGGTTCAGGCCGGCTCTCATAGCCGAGGCCGGCACATCGATCTCGATGACGTGCTCGATGTCGGCTTCGGTCGTGCCTCGGATGGACTCCTCGCTTCCACCCGGCGGACAACGCCGCTGCCAGGTCTCGTCGTTCACCTGGATCTCCAGCAGGGGTGGCCGGAGGCTATGCGTGTCCTGTAGGTCGATGACCAATCGGCAGCCTGTGGCCGGAGCGGAACCCAGCCCGAAGTAGACCGAGAAGGTGTGAGCCGTCCCGCCCGCCCACATATCTGCCGGGCCGGGGTGCACGTAGGGCCAGTCCTCGGCGGGCGACGACTTGCCCACCACGTACACAGGATCGCCGGCGAAGGCTCCATATTCGGCGGGGCCTAGGGCAAGCTCGTCGTGGGCGTCGTCCCGCTCGCCGATCTGCCAGAGCAGCTCGTCGGCCAGCGATGGCGGGGCCGTCACCACCAAAGCAAGGGTGAGTGCGGTCATGGGCAATGCGGGTATCATTCGGATGAGTCCTTCCGTAGGTGATCCTCGTGTCTGCGGACCCCGCCACGGTCACGGGCGCCTCAAGCCTTGAAACGCGGCACGTTCAGCGGCTCGCCGCCGAGGGAGACCGACTCGATGGACAGGGGCACGATGGAGCTCCAGGTCACGGCGTCGTACACGTCGATGGGTGGATCGCGCCCTTCGAGGATGGCGTCGACGAAGTCGGCGAGCACGAAGTAATCGCCACCGCCGTGGCCCGCCGACTCGGCCACGTCGCCCTCAGCCCTCCAGCGTGGATGCTCGAACTCATGGGCCAGCTCCCAGAGCGGCTGCCACTGGGCGCTGCCGTCGGGTGACCTTCCGGGCGAGTGCTCCTCGAGCCACACCAGCGGCGCCTCGCCATGCCAGCGCTCGGAAAGGTACGAGCCCCGGGTTCCCTGGAGCGCGTAGTGAGTCATGTTATGGGGCCGAGGCGAGGAGGTGTCGACCCGCAGCACGATGACGCACCCGCGCTGGGTGGTGATGACAGTCGTCGCCGAATCCCCCGATGCCATGCGGCCCGGGGACGCAAGAGGATGGTCGGCGCCCATGCGGTCGGCGGCGAAGCGCCACGCTCCCTCGGGCCGGGTCACGAAGGTGGCGGTGTCGAGCAGCCGGGCGCCTCGGTTGACGGACAGCCACTGAGCTACAGGACCGAGGGAATGGGTCGGATACCAGTTCCCCTGAAGCGGGTTCGTCTTGGACCGGCCGCGCCAAGTCAGCTCGCCACTCTCATCGAACATCAGGGCTCGGCAGTCGTGGATGTATGCTCCCTCGGCATAGGTGGGCTCGCCCATGGCCCCGCACTGCATCATGTTGAGGACCATCATGTTCGGCCGGGTGTAGCAGTAGTTCTCGGCCATCATGTAGACCTTGCCCGTGTCCCGGACCGTCTCCACCAGGTGCCAGCACTCGTCCACCGTGGACGCGGCGTAGACCTCGGAGAGCACATGCAGGTCGGCCTGCAATGCCTCCACCGCCTGCCGAGCATGGAGGGCGGGCGGGGTGGCGATGAACACCGCGTCGATCTCGCCCGATCCGAGCATGTCTTCGTACCGGTCGTAGGTCTTGACATCGGGCCTATCGTCCCGCCACCGGTGCAGCACCGCTTCGTCGGTATCGCAGACCGCGGCGAGCATGATCTTCCCTTGGAGTGGCCCGCTGACTTGGTCCACGCAGCCGCCCCTATTGCCTCCCAGAATGCCCATCCGAACGGGCGCGCCCTGAGCCATGCTACGACCTCCCGGGGGTGTGGGTTCGGTGTCGGTGTTCGTCGTCGAGGCCCGCCTAGCCTACCCGGCGGCGAGCGTCACCGAATGGGCGTCAAAACCGGTGACACGGGTCCGCAATCCATGCTACGCTGAAGCCAGCTCGTCAAACTCGCCCGATCCTGGGGCGGAACCGCGCGGGGGACACGCACATGCACATGCCGGACCGAGTTCTGACTCCCGAGGTCTGGGCGACTCTGGACGTCGCTTCCGTGGGTCTCGTGGGTGGCGCCGTCTACAAAACGCGCCAGCGCCTGGAGCCCCGCGACGCACCCCTCATGGCCGTCATGGCCGCCTTCATCTTCGCCGCTCAGATGGTCAACTTCCCTGTGGCCCTGGGGGTGAGCGGGCACCTCATCGGAGCCACTCTGGCCGCAGTACTCCTGGGCATCGGACCCGCCGTGCTCATCATGACGGCGGTGCTCGTCATCCAGGCTTTGGTCTTCCAGGATGGCGGCCTCATGGCTCTGGGTGCGAACGTCTTCAACCTCGCGCTGGTCGCGCCGGTCGTGGGCTATCTCGTCTACGGAACCGTCCTCCGCCACGCGCGTGGCCCGGCGTCGCCACAAGTCGCGGCATTCCTGGGCGCGTGGCTGTCCGTGGTTGCCACCGCCGCCGTCGCTGGCATTCAGCTCGTGCTATCGGGCTATGCCGCCATCGCCATCATCCCGGGTATTCTACTCTGGCATCTGGCGATCGGTATCGGCGAGGGCCTCATCACCGTGGCCGCGCTGCAGCTCGTATGGAAGGCCAAGCCCGAGATGGCGCCCATCTCTGGTGAAGCCGAGCCCCCCCGCATCGGCCGGACGACGTCGGTCGTGGGCTTGCTCGCGGTGGCGTCGGTGCTTGCCCTGGCCCTTTCACCGCTCGCCTCCCCGTCGCCCGATGGGTTGGAGCGGGTCGCCCACGACGCGGGCCTGGCCGAGGAGTTCGAACACGAGCCCATCCTCCCCGGCGCTCTGCCCGACTACACCACGCCGGGCGTGGAAGGCGAAGCCGCCAGCACGGCCATCGCCGGTGTGATCGGTGTCCTGCTGGTTCTCATCCCCTTGGCCGCCGTGGTATGGCTGATCACCTGGGGCAAGGGGCAAGAGGAGGAGACCGCGCAAGACGCGGCGTGAGGTGGCATGAGCCAGACCTCAGAGAGGATCCGGGAGCCATCGGTCCTGGACCGGGTCGATGACCGCATCAAGGTGCTGTGCGTCGTAGCCTTCGTGGCCGCCGTCGCCCTGCTTCCCGATGGCGCGTGGACGCGATTCGGCGCCCTGGCCGGACTGCTGCTTCTCGCTTATCTCCTCGGCAGAGTGCCCCTCCTGTGGGCCCTTAAGCGGCTCCCTCTGCTTCTTCCCGTCTTCTTACTCGTCGGACTCTCGGCATGGATCTCCAGCCGCGGCGAGTCGGGGATGGGCACCGACCGGTTCTTGTCGGTGCTGGTGGGTGCCAGCATGTCCCTGCTCGCCCTGGCTCTGATGGCCTATAACCCCGGACCCGACAACATGCTCCGAGCGCTGCAGTTCTACTTCCGCGGGAGCTTCCTGGTGACGCTGCTGACCATGACCCATCGCTACATCGTGGTGATCGTCGCCGAGGCCCGGCGAATGCTCAGGGCCCGGGACTCCAGGGGCCAGCCCCCGAGGGTGCTCGACCGGGCCCGGGTCGCCGGCTCCATGGTGGGGTACCTGTTCGTCCGTAGCCTCCAGCGCGCCGAGCGTGTGGGCCATGCCATGGAGGCCCGGGGCTTCACGGGAGTGTATCCCCGTGGCCGCGTGAGGCCCCTCCGCTGGACCCAGCTCGCCGCGGGCCTGACCTTCTGTGCGGCCATGGCCGCCGTGGTGGTGATCCCCTGACCTTGCCGGTCCTCGAAGTCGAGTCACTTGAGTACAAGTATCCCACGGGCGTGTCCGCGCTGGGGGGAGTGTCTCTCGCCATCGAGCCCGGTGAGCGGGTTGCCCTTCTCGGCCCCAATGGCGCGGGCAAGTCGACCCTGATCCTCCACCTCAACGGCATCCTCCTCTGCCAGCAAGGCGAGGTCCGGGTGGACGGCGATCGGGTCGAGAAGAGGAACCTGGCCGAGGTCCGCCGCAAGGTGGGGCTGGTCTTCCCCAATCCCGATGACCAGCTCTTCATGGCCACCGTCGCGGAAGACGTGGCCTTCGGGCCCCGCAACATGGGCCTGGATGAGGACGAGGTGGACCGCCGGGTGGGCCGTGCACTCGAGGCCGTCGGGCTGCCCGGCTTCGAGGAGCGGATGCCCTACCACCTGAGCACCGGCGAGAAGAAGCGCGCCTCCATCGCCACGGTACTGGTGATGGAGCCTGACGTGATGGTCCTCGATGAGCCGGCCGCGGGCCTGGACCCCCGTGGCCGGAAGGGCCTGATCGAGCTGCTCAAGGGCCTGCCGTGCGCCCTACTCGTCGCTACCCACGACCTGGCCATGGCACGCGAGGTCTGCTCCCGGGTTCTGATCCTCGATGGCGGCAAGCTCGCGGCCGACGGCCCGGTGGACGACGTGCTGGCCGATACGGAGCTGCTGCTGGAGCACGGTCTGGCTTAGCCCGAGAAGATCTCCAGCAGCCGAACGGTGCGGCGGTCGAAGATGCGCTCCACGTCCCGGCGCACGAACAACGCCTCGACCAGCCGCCCGCCCGGTGCCGCGTATTCCACGTGGTCGGTGACCCGGGTGCCGCCTTCGGCCTCCTCGAACCGGTGACGGTGGATCCACTTCCGGTACGGCCCGCGGAGCTGCTCATCGGTGAAGGCATGCGGGGGGTCCCACTCGGTGATCTCCGTGCGCCACCCGACGGGGATGCCGTGGATCTTGATCCGGTAGTCGATGAGGGCCCCGACCTTCATCTCGACGGGACCCTCGGTCAACATCTCGAAGTCCACCCAGGGAGGGGTCAGCTCCGCCAGATTGCCGGCATTGGAGAAGAACTCGAACACCTCCGCCAGGGGCGCCGGCAGTACGATCTCCCGGTGCAGCTCGCCGGCCATGTCTCCTCCTCCGCTCTACTTGGCCACCTCGATAACGAGCTTGCCCATCTGCTCGCCACGCTCCATGCGGTCCGTGGCCTCGCGCACCTGATCCAGGGGATAGGTGCGGTCGATGACCGGCTTCAGGCCCGTCGCCTCCACCGCGGCCAGCATCTCTCGGAAGTCCTCGTCCGACCCCATGGTCGAGCCGAGCAGGCTGAGCTGGTTCCAGTAGACGGCCTGCAAGTTGGTGGTAGCCTCCGCGCCCGTGGTCACGCCGCAGATCACCACCCGGCCCGCCTTGCGCACGGCCTCCAGGTCGATGGGCCACGTGGCGGCGCCGACGGCATCCAGGGCCACGTCAACGCCGCGCCCATCGGTCAGGTCCCTCACCTTTGCCGCCACGTCCTCGGTCCGCTCGTAGTTGATCCCGTGCTCGGCACCCATCTTCGCCGCCGCCTCCAGCTTCCCATCGGAGGACGAGGTGACGATGGCTCGGGCGCCAATCAGCCGGGCAGTCTGAAGGCCCGCCATGGCGACGCCGCCGCCGATGCCGTGGATGAGGACCGTCTCGCCCGGGCGCAGCTTGGCCCGGTGCATGAGCATCCTCCACGCCGTCACGTGAGCCAGCGCCAGCGCCGCGGCCTCGCCAAAGGAGAGGGAGGCGGGCTTGGGGTACACGCTCGTCGCCGGCACGGTGACCTTCTCGGCGTAGGTCCCCGGGCGCTGGAACCCGACCAGCCCGAACTCCTCGCACTCGCTCTGCTGGCCCCGGCGGCAGGCCGCACAGCGCCGGCAACTGAAGCCGGGGTTCAGCACGACCTCCTGGCCCAGCTCGAGATGGTCCACGCCGTGGCCCAGCTCAGCGACCACGCCCGCGGCATCGGAGCCCAGGACATGGGGCCGGGGAACGGAATCCCCGCCCCGTCCGATACGCACCCATACGTCCAGGTGATTCAGGGCTGCGGCCTTGACGTCCAGCAGCACCTCGCCGGCCCCCGGTTGGGGATCGGGGCGCTCGCCGACAAGGATGTTCTCGGTCCCGCCATACTGCTCTATGTACGCGGCTCTCATCTTGTCATCACGCCTCCCGTGGGAGTGAGTCTCAACCCAGTATACAACGCGCCCTAGGCGGGGCCCGCAGGTGGGGCCATGGGCCGCAGGGAACGTCCGGCCCATCGAAGGAAGGTGACTGCGCATGAGAGCGCGACCGGCGCTTCACATCTCGCTGGCGATTATGGGAGGACTGGTGACCGTGGCGATGGCGCAGGTGAACGCGAGAGATCACGGGGCCGTGGGCGACGGGCAGACGGACGACACGGCCGCGATACAGGCGGCGCTGAACGCCGCGGCGACGGAGGGACCCGTGTGCCTCCTGCCAGGCGGCATGTACCGGGTAGACGGCAGCTTGGACGTCCCGCCAGGTGTGACCTTCAAGGGGGCGACCGACGGCGTGTCCCACTCGGAGCAGACCGTTGGTACGGTGCTGCTCGCCTACGGTGGCCGCGGCGAGGAGGACGGCACCCCTCTCGTCACGCTGCGCCCCAATGCCGTCATCCGAGAGATGATCATCCACTATCCCGAGCAGTCCCTGCCCGACGTGGCACCCTACCCCTGGTCCATCCGAGTCGATGGCGAGCTGTGCCAGATCGAGAACATGACTCTCACCAACCCGTACAAGGCCCTGGACCTGGGCACCAACTGGAACGAGCTACACACGGTACGGAACGTGTTCGCGTGCCCGCTGAAGGTGGGGGTGTACATCGATCAGTGCACTGACATCGGCCGTATCGAGAACGTCCACTTCAACCCCAACTTCTGGACGCGTATGGCCCTGGAGCCCGGCTTCCCTGGTGGCGATATCAAGGCCTACCTGGAGCAGAACCTCATCGGCTTCATGATCGGAAAAACGGACTGGGAGTACATCTCGAACTGCTTCGTCATCTTCCCCGAGGTGGGCTTCCTGTTCGATGACTTCGGCAACGGCCCCGGCAATGCGGTCATCACCCAGTCGGGCTCGGACATCGGGCCGGTGGCCGTGCGCGTCGAGAGGGTCCAGCCCCATTCGGGCGTGCAGTTCGTGAACGGTCAGTTCATGTCGACCATCGAAGTGGGGCCCGACAACCAGGGCCCGGTGAAGCTGACCAACTGCGGCTTCTGGATCGTCCCCGAGACCGAGGTCCAGATCGACAAACAGGGCCCCAGCACGCTGATCCTCAACGCCTGTCACTTCAGCGACTGGGGCATCGCCGATCCGGAGGCGCCCTGCATCCGGGCCACGGGCGGCCGCCTGGCGATCCATGCCAGCGACTTCATGCAGACCAAGCGAGCCGTCCACTTGTCCGAGGGACTCGTGTCGGCAGCCATCGTGGGCAATCTGTTCCGGGGCGACGAGCCGGTGCTGGACGAGTCCGGCGGTCAGGTGGAGATGGGTTACAACACCACGCAGTAGGTCGCTTCGGGCCCGTACGGCCGAAGGGGAGGCGTCCCCCCCGGGTCGCCTCCCCTATCTGGGCCCGCCGTCCCGCGTGGGCGGCGGCGCCGTCCCCCCGGGTCCGCCCAACCACCGGCGGCCAGGCTTCAAAACCGGGGCGATTATACTGCGAAGGCACATTGCTTACAAGGGGCATTCCCGGCGATGGTCCCGTGAAAAGCCTGAGTGACGCCGCAGAAATGGCATCTGAGTAACGTCCGCGTCCATTGTTGTAAGCTGTAAGCAGTGCGGTTACTGGGCCGACAGCCAGGCCAGCATCTCCGATGCCTCGCTCTGGCTCGAGCTCGCCAGCGACGGGCACGCACACGCCTCTTCCAGTACCTCGCCCAGCCACCGCCACGCTTCCGACCGCGCCGCTGCCCGGCGCTCGGCCCGAGGGACGGAGTACCGGTACAGGGGGGCCGGGTGGTAGCAG
>WJIW01000273.1 GCA_014730065.1 Armatimonadia bacterium
GCACTGAGCTTCAGCCGCTTGAGGTCGGTGCCATCGAGCTTCACCGTGCCGCTGATGGGGTCGTAGAAGCGCGGCACGAGGTTGATGAGGGTCGACTTGCCGCCGCCACTGGGACCCACCAGGGCCGTCACCGTACCGGGCTCGGCGACGAAACTCACGTTCTTCAGGACCAGCTCGTCGGGCTCGTAGGCGAAGTACACGTCCTCGAACTCCACCTCGCCCTGGACCTCGTCGGGGGTGATCGCATCATCGGACTCCTCCACATCGGGAATGGTGTCCAAGGTGGCGAAGATACGATCGATACACGCGCTGGCGCGCACGATGGCGTCGTTCACGTTGGTCATGTTGATGATGGGCTGGAACATCCGGGCCAGAAGCGGACCGAAGACGACCAGGTCCTCGATGACCATGTCGCCCCGCTGGAAGCACGCCCTCCATACGATGAAGAGGGCCACGGCCTCGGTGCCCACCAGGCTGATGAACCCCGCCATGTGTCCGAAGGCCGCCGACCACATGCCCTGGCGCACGCTGAGCCGAAGGTTCTCGCGGATGAGGGACACGAAGGCCCGCGCCTCGGTTCGCTCCGTCGCGAAGCTCTTGACCACCCGCACGCCGGAAACCCGCTCCTGGAGGTCGTTGGTGATGGACGTGAACTTGTCCCTGACCTCGATGCTGACCGACCGGATGCGCTTCTTGAATAGCTTGTAGTTGAGCACATAGAGGGGCAGGAAGAGGCACGCCATCAGCCCGATCTCCCATTGCCGGATGAACAGGAAGATGGCGAACACAATCAAGACGACACTATCCACGACGAACTGGGACAGCGCGCCTGTGGAGATCTGCCGGATGCCCTCCACGTCCCAGAGGACGCGGCTCATGATCCCGCCGGTCTGGACGCCCTCGTAGTAGCGCAGCGAGAGCTTCTGGATGTGGCGATAGAGCTGTTGCCGGATGTCGAACACGAGCCGCTCGCCCAGCCGCACGGTGGTGATCTGCCGGCGGAACCCTATGAGCCGCTCCAGTAGACTGATGCCGAATCGCGCTCCGACGAGCCCCGCCCCCACGGCGAAAGCCTGCTGGTAGGTCTCCGCCTCGATAAGGGGAGGTACCCGCACCAGGATCTCCTTGAGGATCAGCAGAACGGGCAGAGTCACCACAGCGACGATGGCGGAGTAGAACACGATCTCGATGAACCGCCACTTGTGGGGACGGATGAAGCCCAGGAAGCGGCGGAAGTTGGAGGAGCTCTTCATTGGCTACCGTCCGACCCGAGAGTCGGCATGACCTCTCCCCTAACACCAGACGCGAGCAGCGCCATCACGAACGACGGCTATTCTAGCACGGCAGGTCGCCGTGTAAAGCGGGCTCAGTCCCCCAGGTGGTAGCCTGCCACGTACCAGCGTCGGTCGCTGCGAGTCAGGAAGAGCTTCCTCCCCGCGCCACCAATCACGTAGACCATGTCGAAGCGCTCGTCCTCGCCGGGGTAGGACACGGTGGTCGCTCGCTCCACGCCCGACGGGCCCACGGCCCTTAGGATACGGGCCAAGGCGCTCGCGCGCTGCTCCTCCCACTCCTCGGCGATCAGGGTGCCATCGCTAGCCACCTTCTCCAGAACGGGCATGCTCAGGTCGCCCATACGCCCCACGTCGCCTCGCTCGAGGATCCGGCCCAGGTCATGCAGGAAACGACTCAGGCTCCGGTATAGGGCATTGTCGTCCCCGCCCGAGTACGTCAGCAGCCCGGCCCCCTCCATCAGGACTCGCGGCTCCCCGCCCTCGATGGGGACCGTGTATACGGTAGGCTCGCGCCTGGGCCCGAGACTGAAGACCACGTCTTGGCCATCGGGGGTGAAGCCATGGAGGCGGACCGAGGCCTCGTGGAACTCGCTGCCCCGCCCCCGGTGGACAACTTGATCCAGGGCGGGATCGGACACGGGCACCACGTGGATCTCATCGGGGGCGGGCGGGTCGGAATGGCTCTGTAGGATGTATGCGATCCGCTCGCCATCGTACGACCAAGTGGGACGGCGGGCGAGGGACGCACCGGCCACCACCAGAGGCGCGGGCGCGTTGCCCAGGCCATCGGCGAGGTACAGCACGCTGCTGCCTTGCTGGACGGCGGTGAAGACCAGCCGCGAGCCGTCCGGGGCCCATGAAGCCTGGCCCGACGCGGGGATCACAGGAGGGTCCATCAAGGGAGCCAGGTCGGCGCCCAGCCGGATGAGCAGCAGGCGTGAGACCTCGTCCTCGACGGCCACGATCCGCTCCGTGGGGTGGGCCGCCGTGGCCGCTACGTAGTGCTTCCCGATCTCCACGGGCATGGCCATGTCCGCCGACCCGCCGGGCCCCGGTAGATCGGTGGCGCCGCCCCCCGGTAGGTCGTCATCGGGGGTCCGGCGCACCGGGACGGCCAGCAAGCGCGTGACATCGGGCCCGTACGCCACGAAGACGATGTGACGGCCGTCGAAGCCCCACACCGGGCTCCCGCAGGCGATCGGACCCTCCCAGCCCAGGTTCATGGCGAAGGCGTTCGCGTCGGTGATGCGGCGGCGGCGCTCGCGAGCCACGTCGACCACGACGATCTCGCCGCCTTCGGCGTAGGCCAGGTATCGGCCATCGGGCGACCAGCTAAGCCGGTCCCAGGCGAACTCGCTTGTGATCGATGTGAGCGCTTTGGGGTTCTCGCCATTGGCGCCCTCGACGAACAGGGTCCCATCCCGGACGTAGGCGACCTTGGTGCGGCGGTCCAGGGTGGCGTCGATGTTGAGCAGATCGCCCTTCACCAGCTCGACCACCCGGCTGTAACTGTCGTAGCCGGGGAGGGCCAAAGTCACCCGGTACCGATGCGCAGCCTCCTCGATGGCGCTGTGAATGGGGATGGTCGCCGGCGTCACGCCCTTGAGGTGCATGCCGGTGCCGCCGCCCTCGGAGCCCACATAGATGGCCGCCCCCGCGGGCTCGCTGGTGACGATGAGCTGCGCCTCCTCGGGCGCGACGGCGGCTTCCTCGGCGCCGGCCTCCTCGCCGGGCGCCGTCTCCCCTTGGCCCCAGGCCAGGCCGGGGAGGATCAGCAGTGCCAGCCAGATTGGCAGCGCGGCCCTCATGATGCGTCCTCCTCGGCATCGGCCGTGTCCCGTGGTGGCCTGCTCCGGGTGCCCGCCACGGCCTCGGACCACGCGGGCAGCCCCGAGTTGAAGAGGAGCACTTCACTCGACCCGGGCTCGCCGAAATCCACCAAGTACGTGCGATGATCGGGCGGATTGCCCACCCGATAGGCCAAAGTGCCCGAGTATGGCACGAAGGCCAGGGGCGCTAGGGTGGACGAGTGGGGATGGCCCCGGCCGTCGACGAGGAGCATGGGATCGCCCTCCACACCGGGCGCGTGGACGAGCCAGATCTCATCCCATCTCGAGCGCGCGGTGAGGTGGCGATGGATGGTGCAGAGGACCCCGTCGCCGCTGGGATGCCAGAGCAGGTGCTCCGGACCCGCTTGTCCCGAGGCCGTAACCTGGATCAGCTTCTCGAAGCCGGCGTCCCCGATGTAAAGCTCGTCCTTGAGGGCCACGGCGATCTGCCCGCCATCGGGCGACCACACCAGCTCCTCCACCCCCGGCAGCTCGCTGAGGATGTCGACCTCGCCCGAACCCCGCAGGCGGTAGACCGTCGTGCCCGCGCCGGCGGTCACGGCGACCACATCCTCGGTAGGGGACGCGCTCACCCGCAGCGCGCCGGGGGCGAGTACCGTGGGGGAGTCACCGGCGTCCCGCGGACACACCAGCGCCGCCGTCTCGCCAGCGCCCCAGGTGCCGAGGCAGACCGCGCCGCGTCCGCTGGCCAAGGGGGCGGCTCCCCATAGCGCCACTGGCTGCTGGGTGCCCACGGCCCTTGCGGCGGAGGCCGGGGTGACGAGAGCCTCCAGCTCCTCGCCCTCGGGTCCGTAGAGCACCAAGGCGCCGGCCTCCCACACGGCCACGGCCTCGGCCTCGCCCAGCCACACGGGCGCCTCCCACGAAAGGGGCTGCTCGAGCTGAGCCACCTCCGTGGGTGTGGAGCCGTCGGCGTTGGCCATGACCAGCTTCCCGTCGCTGACGTACGCCAGGTAGCGCCTGGGCTCGAGCCGCGCGACCAACCGGATCTCATCGCCCGGCGTGACGGTCACTAGGCTCGTATAGGGCTCATATCCGGGTTTGGTGAAGGTGAACCGCAGCTCGCGAGGGGTGGGCCCCAGGTCGTACACGGGCACGCGCGTCGGCGTGGTGCCCTTCTCCCAAGACTCTTGGCTCTGGGGATGGCCGACCAGTATCTTCGCGCCCGGCGGATCGCTGATGCACGCCACCCAGGCCTTCGCCTCCCGCTCCTCCTCTTCGGGCTGAGCCAGGATGGGCTGCCCCGCCACGGCAATGGCAAGGCAGGTGCAGTATAGGAACGTCCGCATAGTCGCGGATACACCTCCCGAGTCGGTGGAGGAAAGGTCCTCCGGAGGGTTGTTACCCCAGGGAAGCCGAGACCCCTCCTCACCGCTTCGTCACTCGCCAACAGGCCCCAGGGTGGCCAGGTTGATGCTCATGCTGTCCTCGTAGGCCACGAGCTGGCCGTCGGGCGACCAGGCCAGCTCATAGGCGTACTTCTCCACCGGCGCCCTACCCCACTCCACCGCCGCACCCGTGGACAGATCCAGCCCCCAAAGGAACGACCCCGACTGCTTCTCAACCACCACGACGGCGGCATCGCCCTTCTCCGAGAGCACGGGCCGCACGGCGCTACCACCCATGGGCAGTGGCTCGGCCTGGCCTGACCTAAGGTCACATCGGAACAGAGCACGGTCGGCCCGCTCGAAGTACTGGCCATCACCCGTCACGTCCTTGCCGGCGGCGCCGCCCACGTAGACGACGGAACCATCGGCGGAGAACTGGGGCAGGCTCAGGTCCCATCCGCCGGGAGCCAGGCTTCGGAGCAGATTCACTGACTCCCCCCGCCGGGGCAGGAACACGAGCACCTCGGCATCCTGGAAGTCGGGCTGGATGACACACGCCAGTCCGCTGCCATCGGGAGACCAGCGGAACGCCCGGACGGCGGAGACACGGTTCAGCTCCTCGCCGGCGGGCGCGCTCACGATCACCAGCTCCTCGCTCTGGGTCTTCACGGCGATGGCGTCGCTCGTGGGCGCCCAGGCCATATCGACCACGGGGATCGGCGATACCAGCGCGGGCTCGCCATCGGGGCTGGCGATCCAGAGCGCGTCACCGAACTCCGCGGCCTCGGGCGAGAAGAAGGCGAGGCTCGTTCCATCGGGCGACCACTTGAGTGGCCCGTACATGGATCCATGGCTACACAGGAGGCGCGACTCGGCGGGACCTTCGAGGGGCAGGTACCACAGACTGGCGGCCTCATCCTGCACCCGGCGGAAGGCCACGCCCGCGCCGCCGGGCCTCAGCCGGGGGTCCTGGCCCCGCACCTTGAGGGCCCGCCCCTCTAGCCCCTCCCCGGCGGTTTCGGGGGCGGCCACGTCGGCGGGGTACTCGGGCCAGAACAGGGCGGGCACGTCGTCGCCCGCCCACACGAAGGAGGCATCGAGATACGGGCCCGTCTTCGTCTCCAGCACCAGCTCTCGCTCATCGGTGGTGGTGTCGACGATGTAGATGAAGTAGTGGTGGCCCCCGCGGCTCTCGGGGATGGCATCCACGATGTAGGTCATCCATCGGCTATCGGGGGAGAACAGAATGTCGTACACGTAGAGGATCTCGTGGAAGCGGCCCTCGCCCATCATCGATTCCAGGGAGACGGCAGTCCGGGTATCCTCGATGGCGATACCCCCCACGCCATGACTCAAAAGGCCCGCGTCGGCCGCCCAAGCCCTCGCCCGTGTGCCGCCCCATGTTGCGAGCAGAAGCAGACCGACGAGGCCCGCGCGCACCCAAGCCTCACGCGGCCGACTTACCTCGCGCACCTCCGCCGACTCCATGTCCGGGCCTCCCTTCGATGCTGACAACCGGCTCGACCGGTCAATATTACCCGACGCCCCCGGCTCGCGCGGAGATCCGTTGCGGGCTGCCGACAAGGCCCCCGTGGCGCCATCGCCGAATACCCGTCTGGCCTGGCGGGTACGCCCTGTGGGGCATCCATTGCCAAGGCCCATCCCATCGACGGCGGGCGGATCCCTACGCTCCGCGGGTCGGAGAGGCGATGACATGCCAGAGCTTCAGACCCTCCAGTGCCCCAACTGTGGCGCCCAGGCGACCTTCGATCCCTCGGCCCTGGCGCGAGCGTGCGAGTTCTGCGGATCGGAGTTCGAGATCCCCGTACCCGATGAGTTCCTGGAGCTTCAACGGCGCTCCGTGCTCGTTCCTTTTCGGGTGGAGAAGCCGTCGGCCTTTCGGGCCTTCGATGAATGGCTCCAGAAGGGGCTGTTCAAGCCCGGCGACCTCCTCCAGGTGCTCCAGCGCCGGGGCGTGGAGGGCATGTACGTGCCCTTCTGGAGCTTCGAGGTCGAGGTCCGCACCCAGTGGCACGGCCAGTACAGCGTGACCCGGTACCGAACCGTCTCGAAGACCCGCACCACCTCCGACGGCAAGACCGAGCACTACCAGGAGGACGAGCCCTACAAGGAGTGGCACCCCCGGAGCGGAGTTCACGACGGCCGGTACGTGGACCATATCGTCGCCAGCGGCGCCTTGGAGCAAGACGAGGCCGACCAGATCATGCCCTATGACTTCGTCGACGCCCGGCCTTGGGACGACGACTACATCTCGGGCTTCAAGGCCGAGGTGCCGGGGCGGCCCGAGGAGGACGCTTGGCGGGCGGCGGCGGCACGCATCGAGGAATACGAGCGGCAGGCGTGCGACCGCGAGATCGAGCGGCTGGATTCGGCCAATACCCAGATCGTCAGCCGCGAGTGTAGCCTGTCGTACCTGCCCACCTGGATCTTCACTTACAGCTACAAGGGCCAGGTCTACCGGGCCATGGTCAACGGGCAGACGGGCGAGGTCCAGGGCACCAAGCCCATCTCGGCGGGCAAGGTGGCCATCGCGATCATCGTGGGCGTCGTCGTGATCGCGGCGATCATCGGGCTCATCATATTCCTGGGCAAGGGCGGCTAGACGAAGGAGGTCTTCTCTGGTGACACAGCCCCCCGGTCCGCCGCCACGCCCGCGCATCCCCGGGCCGGACGGGCCGCCCCAACCCGACCCGGCCAAGGCACCGGACTCGGTGTGGGTACCGGGCACTCGCTCCTTCGATCCCGTCAACGACGCCGTCGTGCCCGCGTTGCTCGTGGCCATGATGTGGTCCTTCGGCAGCTATGCCCTGAGCGTGCGCATGGCCCTGTTTCCCACGGGCCAGTCGCTGCTGCAGTTCGTCTTCTTCTGCTTCCTCGTGGGTGTGGTGGGGATCGCCAAGATCCGCAGCATCAAGGGGAACGACGCCGTCTCCATGCCCTATGTGATCGGCTTGGCCTTCGCGATCACCGTCTTCGTCGCCCGGTTCACCTTGGGCGTCGGGGGCATCGCCGGCTCGTACGGCGGGGCACTAGCGTTCCTGTCCAATCTGGCCATCTTCGCCGTTGTGTGGGCCGGCGTGAACTGGATCAGCCGCGACTGCACCGTCGATCCCGAGACGGAGGAGACGGCGTCGGCGAGCATGTTCGACCCGGTGTCCGATGACCGGCGCCGGCCGGGGCGCTCGGTGGTCGTGTTCTCACTCCTGGCGGCCATGGTTTTCGGTCTGGGCCAGTTGATCCTCGCCCGGGCGAACCGATCCGCCTACGAGTCCGGCTACGTCGCTGCAGCGGCGTACGCCGGCTCAGCGCTCCTGGTGCTCGCCCTGACGAACCTCAGCGGCCTGCGTCTGTATCTTTCGGGGCGGCTGCTCCGGACGCCCTCGGGGATGGTCGGAGCCTGGGCGGCCCTGTCTCTGCTCCTCGTCGCCATCGCCCTCGGCACAGCGTGGCTCATCCCCAGGTCGGGAGGGCACGCCGGAGAGTCCATCCTGGCGCGTGGGCCCCAGTCGGACTCAGGCAGCTCGGCTTCGCGGTACGGCGC
>WJIW01000274.1 GCA_014730065.1 Armatimonadia bacterium
AGCATCGCCACCGACGCCATCGACCGCCTCCACTCCACCGCCGAGAGCCACCACCGCATCATGCTGGTGGAGATCATGGGCCACAAGGCGGGCTGGCTGGCCCTCACCGCCGGCCTGGCGGGCGGGGCCGATGTGATCCTGATCCCGGAGATCCCATACTCCATCGAGGTCGTCGCCGAGGCCCTCGTCGATCGCGAGCGCAAGGGCAAGGGCTTCTCCATCGTGGCCGTGGCCGAGGGCGCCCTGCCCTGCGATCCCCCCGATGACGACAAGAAGAGCAAGAAGAAGGACGACGGGCCGAGCTGGGATGGCGACCACCCGGTGTCGGAGCTGCTGGCCATGGAGATCGAGAAGCGGACGGACATCGACACGCGCGTGACGGTCCTCGGCCACCTGCAGCGGGGCGGCACACCCACGGCCTTCGACCGCCAGCTCGCCACCCGCCTGGGAACGGCGGCCATGGACTACCTTCTGGATGGCAAAACGGGGGTGCTGGTGGCGGCCAAGGGCGAGGAGGCCGTCGCCGTACCCCTCGACGACGTGGCCGGCAAGACCCGAACGGTGCCCCTGGATCATCCGCTGGTGAAGAGCGCCCGGGCGGTTGGTACTTGCCTGGGGGATGAGTAGCCCGAGCGGGGGAGCCTCTCGTCAGCGGGCAGTCCGTTGGCTCCGGACGACGGGAGCCGAGCATCGCCATCGTCCCGGCTCCACGCCTATGCTCGTTACACGGACCGCTGACCTAAAAGGCCAGCGGTCCGTGTCGCTCGGGGCCCCCATCGCCCCCCTCAGCGCAGATCGAAGCGATCCAGCTCCATCACCTTGGTCCAGGCCGCCACGAAGTCGCTGACGAACTTCTCCTGGGCGTCGTCGCATGCGTAGACCTCGGCGATGGCACGGAGCTGGGAGTTGTGACCGAAGATCAGGTCCACTCGCGTGCCGGTCCATCTGAGCTCGTCCGTGGATCGACAGCGCCCCTCGAACACCTCGCGGTCCTCGGAGACCGGACTCCACTCAGTTCCCATGTCCAGTAAGTTCACGAAGAAGTCGTTCGTGAGCTTTCCCGGGCTCTTCGTGAAAACGCCGTGCTGCGACCCCTCGAAGTTGGCACCAAGGACCCGCAGGCCGCCTACTAGCACCGTCATCTCCGGGGCGGTGAGAGTGAGTAGCTGCGCCCTATCGACCAACAGATGCTCCGAGTCCACCGCGTAACGGGTCTTCAGGTAGTTCCGGAACCCGTCCGCGGCGGGCTCGAGGACGTCGAAGGACTCCGCGTCGGTCTGCTCCTCCGAGGCGTCGGTGCGGCCCGGTTCGAAGGGGACGGTCACGTCGTGCCCGGCGTCCTTCGCCGCCTTCTCCACTCCCGCGCATCCGGCGAGCACGATCAGGTCGGCGAGGGAGACCTTCTTGCCCCCGGATTGGGCTTCGTTGAACTCCCGCTGGATGCCCTCGAGTCCGGCGAGCACCTTTCTGAGCTGGCCCGGCTCGTTCACTTCCCATCCATTCTGAGGAGCAAGCCGGATGCGCGCCCCGTTCGCGCCCCCGCGCTTGTCGGAGCCGCGGAAGGTGGATGCCGACGCCCAAGCGGTCGACACTAGCTCGGAGACGGACAGCCCGGAACCGAGGATCCTGGCCTTCAGGCCCGCTATGTCCTGATCGTCGATGAGCTCATGGTCCACATCGGGGATAGGGTCCTGCCACACGAACTCCTCCGATGGCACATCGGGCCCCAGGTACCGCGAGCGCGGCCCCATGTCGCGATGGATGAGCTTGAACCACGCCCGAGCGAAGGCGTTCTCGAACTCCACCGGGTTCTCCAGGTAGCGCCGGGCGATGGGCTCGTAGATGGGGTCGAAGCGGAGGGAGAGGTCCGCCGTGGTCATCATGGGTCGGTGCTTCTTCGAGGGGTCATGGGCGTCGACGATCATGTCCTCCTCGTCCACGTCCTTGGCCAGCCATTGGTTCGCGCCGGCGGGGCTCTCGACTAGCTCCCACTCATACTTCAGCAGCATCTCCAGGTAGCCCATGTCCCACTGGGTCGGGTTCGGCTTCCAGGCTCCTTCGATGCCGCTGCCGATGGCATCGCCGCCCTTGCCAGTCCCGAAGCTGCTCTTCCATCCCAGCCCCTGCTGTTCGATGGGCGCGGCTTCGGGCTCGGGGCCCACGTGGGTCGGGCTGCCGGCGCCGTGACATTTGCCGAAGGTATGCCCGCCCGCCACCAGGGCCACCGTCTCCTCGTCGTCCATGGCCATGCGGGCAAAGGTCTCTCGGACGTCGTGGCCCGAGGCGACGGGATCGGGCTCGCCGTTGGGTCCCTCCGGGTTGACGTAGATGAGGCCCATCTGGACGGCGGCGAGAGGGTTCTCGAGCTCGCGGTCACCGGAATAGCGCTCGTCCCCGAGCCACTCGGTCTCGGTTCCCCAGTTGATGTCCTGCTCAGGCTCCCATACGTCCTCGCGCCCGCCGGCGAATCCGATGGTCTTGAACCCCATGGATTCCAGCGCACAGTTGCCGGCCAGGATGATGAGGTCGGCCCACGAGAGCGCCCGGCCGTACTTCCGCTTGATCGGCCAGAGCAGTCGGCGGGCCTTGTCGAGGAGGACGTTGTCGGGCCAACTGTTGATAGGCGCGAGGCGCTGGTTGCCGGTCGCGGCGCCTCCGCGTCCGTCGCCCATCCGGTAGGTGCCCGCGCTATGCCAGGCCATGCGGATGAACAGGCCGCCGTAGTGGCCCCAATCCGCTGGCCACCAATCCTGGGAGTCGGTCATCAGATCGTGGAGGTCGCTCTTCACGGCCTCCAGGTCGAGCTTCTCGAATTCCTCGGCGTAGTCGAAGTCCTCGTCCATGGGGCTCGAGAGGTCGGAATGCTGGTGCAGCATGTTCAGGTTGAGCTGATTGGGCCACCAGTCTCGATTGGAGGTGCCGCCTCCGGGGGTGGCATGCTGAGATGCGCCCGTTACGGGGCACTTGCTGTTGTCACTCATGTCCTGCCTCCGTCCCTGCGCGGCTTGGGGTACGAGTAGCCGCGGCACATCAGTGTTTGGCCGTCGCCACGCCCCGGCCTCCCGACGCGCCCCAGGTCGGAGGACGCTCCCAAGCGGCAGTCACTTGAGCGGCGGCGAAGCGGTCGGCCGAGGGTTCGCAGATCGAGCGAAGCCACCCGCCAGCCAACAGACTGAGCCGGGCCCGGGCTCAGCCGGTTCCCGAGGTGGCACTGCCGGTTACCCGGAGACCCGCGTGCATCACTCACCCAGCTCCGGCCATCTCAGCGGCTGAGTGGCCTCCTCCAGCGAGCCGATGAACCCGCCCACGGTGTCTCGATACAGCCGCTCCAGTCGCTGCGCGTGGGCGACCTCCTGTTGGGCCAGGTCAGTCGCTAGTACGCGGGTGGCCTGCTCGTCAGCTTCCTCCGCCCACCGCTGGTAGAACTCGAGCCCCCCGATCTCGATGCGATAGGCGGCTACGAGAAGATCGGCGGGACTAGTCACCTTCAGCTCGGGTATGAAGGCGGCCCGGACCCGGCTCTCGCTCCAACTGTCAAGCTCGGCGTCGCTGCCCAGACCGTCAGCCAGCCCCGGGTAAGCCCGCACGAGGCGCCGCGCGTGCGCCTCCTCGGCCCGAGCCAAGGTCCTAAGCACTTCCTCCGCTTCGCGGTCACGGGTCACGTCGGCCGCCGCGCGGTAGATCCACGCGAGGGAGGCCTCCAGCCCGAAGGCAGTCCGGAATGCTCTAAGGGCAGAACCCGCACGCTCTTCCTCGGCGCCCATAGCCGCTCTGCGCCTCCTCTGACGTGCTTCTTGAGAGCGGGACCTTTCCCGTGCAGAGAGCCGAGGGCCTTCCGCCGTGGCACCAGATCCGCGACGTCACTCACCGCTGGCCGGCAAGGGCAGTGGGTGGAATGGCGCCACCCACAGATCGACCGAAACTGCCCACCCCGAGGCGTGTCTCATGAGTGCTGCCGGACGCCGACGTCCCACAGACGACGCCCGGTGGCATGCGCGTTCAAAGGAGTCGTCAGTGATGAGAAAACGGAGTCATGTGCTGCTCGTTGCGATGGTGGTGGCGGCGTACGGCCCCCTCGCCCTGGGGGACGATCTGGGTGCGGCCGAGCGCGTGATGGCAAGGCAGCATCCCGCATCCTCCCATGTGAGCGTTGGCGTCATCGAGGCCGATACCCTGGCCAGCGTCGAGCACGCAGCGGCGCACCGCAATCCGGCCCTGATCGCCCGGGTCGACCCCGAGGACCTGACCCCTCCCGCCCAGCCCGTCGCCCTCAGCGATATAGGCCTGGGAGAAGTGATGCCGACCGAGACCTTGGCCGACCGCATCGAAGACACGCCCCTCACCGAGGCTGAGCTGGAGCGCCCGTGCGCTTGGGCACCCATGCTCAAGCACGCCCTCGAGTGGAGCTGGGATGCCGCGGAGCCCCTGGCGGTGGCTGGCGGCGAGATCGCTGCCCTAACTTGGGGGAACAACCTTGGCATCCCCCTACTGAAGCCCACGGCCGCCTGGCTCCATGGCGATGAGCTATGGGTGAAGGTCGAGGTCAACCCCGCCGTGGACTGGGTCGAAGCCGACGATGGGGACGAGGATGGTATCGCGGAGTTCTACGGGCGGGTCCCGATGGGTCCCGAGGCCGAGGCACTGTCGACGTGGCTGCGCGAGGAGTACATCGGCCGCAAGCTCACGCGGACGGAGATGGAGGATGCCCTCTTCGAGCTTGCCTCGGACTGGTACCCCAGGCTCCGCACCGTCGTTCTGGAGCCGGAGATGACACGGCCTTGGCCCAACGATGAGACTGAGCCGGAGGTCGTCGAGGAGCTGGATGGGGCGGTCTTCGAGAACGCCTTCGCCATTCTGCGGAGCGCGCCGTACGACGAGCCGATTTACACCGTTCTGCTGCGCCGAGGTGGCGAGACCGAACCGGCCCCGGCGCCCTCCCCTCTGGCCATCGTGCCCTGCCTGTGGCAGCCTAACCCGTGGCAGGCCGAGGCGGCTCAGTGGGGTGGGTCCTTTGAGGCCTGGGCTGACTCCCTCGCTCCCTTTCGGCGGGACGTCCAGGCATTGCTGAACAGCCAGCCGGAGGCGATCAAGGGGCTGGAGGGGCTGTACGATTTCCTGTTCTTCCGTGGCGACTTGGAGTACCTGATGGCAGGCGACCTGCGGGACCAGCCCGATGAGCGGGACCCCTACCCCGCCATCGTGGACTTCCATCAGCAGCTCCAGGCCCGGGGCATCGACATGCTGGTTGTCTTCATCCCGACCAAGGCCGAAGTCTATGCCGAGGCCCTGGGCGACAACGCCCCCAAGGGCGGTCGCCCTTACGTTCAGCCGTACACCCGGAAGCTGATGGCGGAGCTTGCGGACGCGGGCGTCCAGATCGTGGACCTGCTGCCGGCCTTCGTCGATAGCCGCAACGGCCCACCGTACCTCTACCAGCTCGAGGACACCCATTGGACGAACCGTGGGGCGCGCTTGGCAGCGAAGCTCATAGGCGACCGAGTGAAGCAGTACGGCTGGTACGCGGCTCTCTCCCCCAACCCGGCGGGCTACTCGACGCGCGAGGTGACCTTCACCCGGCTCGGTGACATCGTCCCCCTCCTCCCTCCCGCCGAGCAGGCGGCCCATCGTCCGGCCGAGCTGACGGCCCAGCAGGTGATGGGCCCCGATGGCGAGCTGTACGTGGATGACCCCGGTAGCCCCATCGTCATGCTGGGCGATAGCTTCACGGGGGTCTTCCAGCTCGAGGACTGCAAGCATGCCGGTCTGTCGGCCCACGTGGCCAAAGAGATCGGCCATCCCGTGGATCTCATCATGGCCCAGGGGAGTGGACCCACCATCAGGACGCGGCTAGCGCGCCGCGGGGCTGAGGTGATCGACTCCAAGAAGCTCGTGATCTGGACGGTGGTGTCCCGGGACCTGCATGACTACTGGTCTCCGTGGCGCGAGGTGGCGCTTCCCGAGTAGATGGTATTCTCATCTCACATATTCCTGTTCTACTTCCTGCCCATCGCGCTGGGGCTGTACTACCTATGCCCACCGCGCGGCCGCCAGCTTCTGCTCGCCCTACTCAGCTACGTGTTCTACGGCTGGGCCAATCCATGGTTCGTGTTCCTCATGCTGTTCTCCACTGTAGTGGACTACTGCTGCGGGAACTGGGTGGTGGGCCGCTGGCGGATGCCGGTGCTGGGTCGCGGCGAGCCAGCCGGTCCCGGCCTACCGCCGACGCGGCAGCGGAAGCTGGCCGTGGCCATCTCCGTGGTGACGAATCTCTCACTCCTGGGCTTCTTCAAGTACCTGGGATTCGTGCAGGCCAACCTGAATGTGCTGTTGGAGCTGATCGGCCAGGACGCCGTCCAGGTCTACCAGGTCGTACTGCCTGTGGGCATCTCCTTCTACACCTTCCAGACCATGAGCTACTCCATCGACCTCTACCGGGGCGAGGCCGAGCCCGCCCGGGATCCGCTGGACTTCGCATGCTATGTCGCCCTGTTCCCGCAGCTCGTGGCCGGGCCCATCGTGCGGTACCGCGACCTAGCCCAGCAGCTCAGGTCACGCACGCACACCCTCCCCAAGTTCACGACGGGGGTGTTCTTCTTCGCACTGGGTATGGTGAAGAAGGTCTTGCTCGCCAATCCGATGGGCCAGGTCGCCGACACGGCCTTCGCCGCCGCGTGGCTGCCGTGGCACGACGCGTGGGCAGGCGTGGCCGCGTACGCCTTCCAGATCTACTTCGACTTCAGTGGCTACTCCGACATGGCCATCGGTATCGGGCTGATGCTTGGGTTCGAGTTCCGGCGGAACTTCGACCTGCCGTACCTCTCCCAGAGCATCACCGAGTTCTGGCGCCGGTGGCACATCTCGCTCTCGACTTGGCTGCGCGACTACCTGTACATCCCCCTCGGCGGGAACCGCGGGTCCCCGAAACGCACCTATGCCAACCTGGCCATCGTCATGCTCCTGGGCGGCCTCTGGCACGGGGCGCAGTGGACCTTCGTGATCTGGGGGGCCATTCATGGCGGGCTGCTCGCCCTCGAGAGGTTCAACGACAAGAAGCCGGTCTACGGCAAGCTCGCGCCATGGGCGCGGATGACCTGCACCTTCGTGCTCGTGCTGTTCACATGGGTGTTCTTCCGGGCCGAGACGCTGGACGCCGCCATGGGCTACCTGGGCCTGATGTTCGGCATGGGTCAGGCCGCGCCCGGCGGCCACCTGGCGAGCGGCCTGATGTATCAGCCATGGTACCTGCTGGTGTTCGCTCTCTGCATACTGGTGCATCTGCTGAAGCTGGACACATGGGACCTGGCTCAGGAGCTTCGCCCCAGGAAGCTGGCTGTGGCGGCCGCGGGGCTCGCGGCTGCTATCGCGGTGCTGTTCACCCAGAGCTACAACCCCTTCCTGTACTTCCAGTTCTGAGGAGGCTGCGCCTGATTGGCTGAACCACACGAGAAGCGAAGCGAGCACCAGCCGATGGGCCAGGTCCGTGTCGGCGGCAGCGGGCAGTGGGTTTTCTGCGGCCTGTTCCTGCTGATGATCTTCACCGTGCCCGTTATCCAGGTGCTCCATGAGCGGCATCAGGACGAGCCCATCCAGGAGCTGGAGGTGTTCAGTGAGCCTCCGAGCCGCGAGGGGTTCGAGAAGTACGAGCGGGCGCTGGAGCGGAACTCGGTGGTGGCCGAGGCGGTTCGCCGGCAGGTCCAGTGGGCGATGCTGCACGGGCTCAACGAGGGCAACGAGAAGTGCATCGCCGGGTATGGTGGAATGCTCTACTACCGGCCGAGTGTGGACGCCGTGCTCGCGCCCAGCTTCATGGACGGCCCCGCCCAGGAGGGTGATCCGCTGCCCGCCATCATCGCCTTCCGCGATTCCCTGGCGGCCCGGGGCGTGCGGCTGATCCTGCTGATCGTACCGGGCAAGGAGTCGGTGGAGCCGGAGGGGCTAGCGCCCAGCTACCCAGACGAGTGGGGCCCGCCCCGTAACCCCGGCATGACCGACTTCCTCAACAGCCTCCGGGCCGAGGGCGTGGAGCTGGTCGACGCGTGCGAGGTGCTTTGGGCCGCACGAGGCGAGGACCCAGTGTACCTACGCCAGGACACCCACTGGACTCCGGAGGGGATGGGTCTCGTCGCCGACGTGGTGGCCGAGCAAGTCGGCGAGGGGCTCGCGGGCGATCACCACTACGATCCGCAGCCGGTGCGGGTGGAAAGCCACGGCGATTTGTACGACATGCTCGACCTGCCACCCTACAAGAGCCGGCTAACCGAGCAGACGGTGACGACCCAAAGGGTGATCGATCCAGCCACTGGGAACCCCCTCGAGCCCGATACTTCCTCCCCCATCGTGCTCCTCGGCGATAGCTTCACCAACGTGTACTCGGCCGGGCCCATGGGATGGGGTGACCACGGGGGGCTGGGTGAGCAACTGGCGCTGCGAATGCGTAGGCCGGTCGACGTCATCGCGAAGAACGACGGGGGCGTGAACACGGCGCGGATCGCCTTGGCTCGCCGGGGGGATCCTCTCGCCGAGAAGGCGGCAGTGATCTGGCAGTTCGCGGAGCGCGATCTGGTCGTCTCCCGGGGCGACTGGGAGATCATCGACATCAAGTAACACAAGGAGGAGCAGGCTGATGCGTTACACCAACCTACTACTGGCCATACTCGGGCTCGCCGCGATGGTGGCTCTCGGAGCCGGCTGTGGATCGGATGAGGCCACGGACGAGACGGCGACCCCGCCCGCAACGGAGACGGCCGTCAACCCACCGGCAGGCGCAGAGACGGAGCCGGCGCAGGATGGCGAGGACGAGAGCGAGGCACCCATGGTGCCGCCCGCATCGCACGAGCCGGGGACGGAGCCGGCGGTGGACGATTCGCAGGAGCCCGCCGAGGAGCCCGAGGGCGAGGCCATCGTCATCCGGGGCACGGTTGAGATCGCGTCGGACGTGCCGGAGCCCGGCTCCATGCCTTACCAAGACTGCCTGACCTATGTGAAGTACTCCGTGGATGACGTGGTATCGGGCGAGCTTGCCGGCCCGGAGGCCCTGGTCGTGCTATGGGGCATGCAGGAGAACGAGCTTCAGCCCCCGGCCGAATTCGCGCCGGGTGATCGGCATGAGCTGAAGCTGGTGCCCTTGGAGGAGATGCCCGAGCTATCCAGTGTGGCCGCTGCCGACGACACGGAGGAGTATTCCCTGACC
>WJIW01000275.1 GCA_014730065.1 Armatimonadia bacterium
AGCTAGGGCCGACCCCGTTGTGGGTCACGGCTGGACCGAGGGATACATGGTGATCCCGTTCCAAGTGTCGATCTCGACGATGCTCGAGGTGGCCTGCCACTTGGCATGGCCATCGGCGAACATGAAATTATCGCCCTCGTGGTGCCGGGCCCTGAGGACCTCGGGGTAGAAGATGTCGGCCCAGTCGGGACTGTCGAGGGTGTTGAAGCGTCCGCCCCATCCGGCGGCGAGCCAGTCGGAGCTGTCGTCGTTGAGCATGACGCATTGGGCCGGCGCCCGGACCTCGCTCATGGTCGTCACCCTGCGGGGCAGCCAACTGTAGTAGGCGGGGATGTCGATTCCCATGTTGGAGTTCCAGCAGTAGCTCAGCAGGATGGGCCGGCAGCCGGGGAAGTCCACATGGGGCGGGCGGCCGTCCGAGGGGCAGGCGAAGATCTGGGTGTTCCGGGTGTAGGGCTCCAGCCGGTTGGGCCAGGTGTACGGGATCTGGTCCACGCTGCCGGGGCCCGAAGAGGCGTCCTGGTAGTTAACGGGATACGTCTCGTCATAGTCGCTGGCGTACATCATGATGCTGGTTCCGATCTGCCGGAGGTTGCTCAGGCAGCTCGTCTGCCGCGCCTTCTCCCGTGCCTTAGCGAATACGGGGAACAGGATGGCGGCGAGGATCGCAATGATGGCGATCACCACCAGCAGCTCGATGAGCGTAAAGGCTCTGCGTGCGAACATGTCTATCAGCGTCCTCTCGCGGAGGCCGTTCGGTCGGTGTCTGATCTGGGCCAGAAACGCAAAAGGGCGCCGCGGAGATGACCGCGACGCCCTGGAGGATTCTGGTTCGATCGCTTCCCTACGTCGGCATTATCCGCATCAGGTTCAAGGGTTGGGCTCTCAATTGAGCCCTCTCAGCCGAGTGTCGGCACCCCTAGCTTCTGCTCGATTGTCGGTACTACGATAGCACAGTTTGTGACGCCTTACAATCGCGCGCTGGAGCCAGCTCCCGGTGACCGGCCGAGTCCTCGACATCCCCCCTGTTCTCTGGCATCCTGGGATCGCTCCCGCGGAGGTGAACCGTGCGCGTCGTCGTGCAAAGAGTGGATCAGGCCCGGGTCGTCATCGACGATCGCGAGGCGGCGGCGGTGGGCGGCGGCCTCATGTGTCTGCTGGGAGTGGCCGAAGGGGATACCGAGGAGGACGCGGCCTTCGTGGCGCGCAAGCTCATTGGGCTGAGGCTTTTCGGCGATGAAGAAGGCCGGATGAACTTGTCGGTCCTCGAGCTCGATCCCCCGGGCAGCATCCTGGTGGTGCCGAACTTCACCGTCTGTGGCGACACCAGGAAGGGCCGGCGGCCCAGTTATGCCAAAGCTGCCGAGCCCGAACGTGGAAAGGCACTCTTCGAGAAGGTCTGCGACCTGATCGAGGAGGCGGGCGTGAAGGTCGGGCGCGGGGAGTTCGGCGCCCACATGCACTGTGAGCTGACGAACGACGGGCCGGTCACGGTGATCGTGGAGAGCAACCGCGGACCGGCGGACTCGGGAAGCTAGGTCATGAGCAGCGACCAGGGAGATGGCGATAGGAAAGCGGCCGAGCAGGCGACGGAGGAGAAGGTCTCCGATCGCTTGGCCGCGCTTGGGCCCGTCGAGGGCGAGGGGCTGAGCCGGGAGGACAAGGTCAAGGTCCGCCTCCGGCGCGGCGATCTGCTCTCGGAGATGGGTCTGGTCGAGCGGGCGCTGCGGGACTACCGCGAGGCCGCCCGACTAAAGAAGAATGCCAAGCACCGCCGGCTGGTCGCCGATAGCTACTTCGCCATGGGCCTTCCGAAACAGGCCTTCCGAACCTATAAGAAGGCCCTGCGGCTCGACCCCGGTGATCCCGAATCCCATATCCATATGGCCGAGTTCCTCCGGTCCATGGGCCGTACGGCGTGGGCCATCGAGGAGTTCCAGGCCGCCGCCGACCTCGATGCCAGCAACGCTTACTACCGCCTGCGCCTGGGTGAGGCCCTGCTGACCATGGGGCGCGTCGCCGAGGCGGTGGAGGCACTTCGGGAATCGGTGCGGCTCGAGCCCCAGACCGCTTACCACCGCTTCCGGCTAGCCAACGCCCTTATGAGGCAGGGCGAGACCTCGGCAGCGGCTACGGAGCTCGATGTGGCCGTCGCTCTGGAGCCGGTGGACGACTACTACCTGGCGCTGCTCGCCATGTGCTACGACATGCTCGACCGCTCCACCGACGCCATCGGCGCCCTGATCCAAGCCATCCGCATCCGGCCCAAGAACAAAGCCTACAGACACCTCCTGGCCGAGGCCTTGGAAGACATCGGCATGGAGGAGGAGGCGGCCCCCCACCGCAAGCGGGCCGTGGATATGGACGAGTACGACCGGGACTACATCCAGCGCCTCCAAGCCAAGTTCCTCAAGGAGAGCGAGTGGGAGCGTCCCGACTGGGGCTAGCCCATCTCCGGTATACCCAAACAAGTATTTTATCCCCTCGCACTCATATCTTGACGGGAAAACCCGGCAGCACCAGAATACAGGGGACGGGTGTGTTCGTTCGGAGGTCCAGAGTGGCTAGTCGAGTGGGTCGCGCGCGCAGACTGCGCGACCGCAATCCGTTTCTCGTACTGTGGGTGCCCCTGCTCGCCTGGATGGGCTTCCTATGGGTCATGTCCGCCCAGCCCAGCCTGAGCGCCTATGGCATCCGGACAGGGCCTTCGGGATGGTCGGGGCTCCTCGCGCCCGACAAGCTCGCCCACATCGGCGCGTACGCCGTCTTGGTACTCCTCGCCTTCCGCATACCCTACGGCCGTCGCCTGCCGCTACTCAGCCGCGCTCCCGTGTTCTTCGCCGTCGCCTTCGCCCTCGCCCACGGCCTGGCCGATGAGGTCCATCAGGTCTATGTGCCGGGGCGCATGGTATCCATGTGGGACCTGGTCGCCGATTCCATCGGCGCCTTCGGGATGGGGTTCGTGCTGGTGCTGTGGACCGACCGGCCCCGGGGTCCGAGCCGGGTGGGCGACGCCGTGGGCAAGGCCAAGCGCTCGCTCCGGCCCTCCGATGCGGCACCGGTGCACACCCATGAGCAGGTGCCGTACACCGGTCCAGGCTAGTCCAGGTTCAGCCTCTCCCGCCACTCCGCGCACACCTTGCGAGCCTTCTCCGCGGCGATGCCCGTGTACCGACGGTAGTCACCCAGGACCGTTCGCTGCTCGTCGGTCATCCGCTCCACGTACGGGCGGAGCTCGTCGCTGCGCTCCATGAGGGCAGCCGGGGGCTCGCCCGACTGCTCGCTCTCCAGGGTGAGCCGGCGCACGGCTTCGTGGGCGTCGGGGTGGCCCAGACCCGCCAGTACTATGTACAGGGGCTCGGCCAGAACCATGCGGCCCGACATCTCCAGGTTCCGCTCCATGGCGGCCTTATCGACGACGAGCCGGCCCATGATCCGGGTGAGGCGCTCGGCACACGCGACGACGGCCACCACCACTTCGGGCAGGAACCGGTTGGTCGCGGAGTTGGTCAGGTCCCGCTGGTGCTCCGAGAGTTGGTCCAAGTACATGGTGGTCATCCGTGGGGCGAAGGCCTTGAAGAAGGCCTTCACATTCTCGAAGTTCCAGGGGTTCCGCTTGTGGGGCATGGTCGATGAGCCGACCTGGTCCTTCTCGAAGGCCTCGCCCACCTCGGCGATCTCGCTCCGCTGGAGGTGGCGCATGTCGTCGGCCAGGTTGGCCATGACCCCCAGGCATGAGGTGAGCACATGGATCAGGTCGACCATGGGCTCGGCGATCACGATCTGGGTCGAGTGGGAGGCGGGCTCCAAGTCCAGCTCGGCCAGCACCTCGCGCTCCAGGCTCTCGGGGTCGTCGGTGAAGAGGGATGATGCGTTGTACGCGCCGACGGCGCCGCTGATCTTCCCCCGCATGCAGCCCGCGGCATCATCCAGCAGCTCGATCCGCTCACCCAGTCGGGCCACGTGCTCTGCCATGGCGAACCCGAAGGTAATGGGAACGGCATGTTGGCCGTGGGTCCGGCCCATCTGGAGGGTATCGGCTTCGCGCTCGGAGATGGCAACCAGCTCGCGCTCAAGATCGAGTAGGTAGGGGATCACGACCTCGCGGGTCATCCGCTTGAAGCGAGCGGCCATGGCCGTGTCGATGACATCGAAGCTCGTGAGGGTCCAGTGGACGAACCGCCGATGCTCCTCGGGAACCCGGGCCCGGATGGCGTTGACCAGGGCCCGTACGTTGTGATGGATCCGGCGCTCCTCCTCGGCCACCTCCTCGGGGGTGACCTCCTCACAGGCGCGCTCGATGGCCTGGGCGGCCTCGGGAGGGCATAGCCCCCTCCGGGCCAGAACGCGAACCAGGGCCGCCTCGACCCGGGCCTCGTGCCGCACCCGAGCCTTCTCCGAGACGTACGGAGAGAGGGCGTCCAGCAGCTTGGCGTTCCCGCCGTAGTACCGGAAGTCCAGGGGTGAGACGCAGTCGAAGAGTGAGAAGCTATCCATGGCAATCCTCTTTCGTAGACAGCCGGCCAAGGCAGACTGGTGTCGGGCGGCCTCTACCCGAGGGCGTTGACGTACGCCACGGCAGCAACGGCGGCGGTGGCACCGTCGCCGACGGCCGAGGCGATCTGCCGAACGCTCTCGATGCGCACGTCGCCGATGGCGTACAGCCCCTCGACGCTGGACTGCATCATGTGGTCGACGATCACGTAGCCGTTCTCGTCGGTATCCACCAGATCCCGGACCGGCTCACTGTTGGGTAGGTTGCCGATGTAGATGAACACGCCGTCGCAGCTCAGGCGATCGGTCTCGCCGGTCTTCTTGTTGAGCACATTGACGCCCGTCACGCGGCCGTTCTCTCCGACGATCTCCTCGACGACGGTGTCCCAGACGACGCTGAAATTGTCCTTCTCGAAGGCCCGGTCCTGGAGCACCTGCTGGGCACGCAGCTCGTCGCGCCGATGGATGCACCGAACGGAGCTGACGATCTTGGAGAGGTAAATGCTCTCTTCGATGGCCGCGTCGCCGCCGCCGACAACGACCACGTCCTTGTCCTTGAAGAAGAAGCCATCGCAGGTGGCGCAGTAGCTCACGCCGCCCATTCGGTACTCCTTCTCGCCCGGCACGCCCAGATAGCGTGGATGGCTCCCGGTGCCGATGATGCAGGCCTTGCCGTGGAACTTGTCCTCGCCATCGGTGTGGACGACGAAGGTGCCGTCATCCTCCTGGGTCACCTTCTCCACGTTGCCGTAGGTAACCTCAATGCCGAGGCGCTCGACGTGGGCGGCCATGGCCTGGGCCATCTCGGGGCCCTCCATGTAGTCCACGCCCAGGTAGTTCTCCACGGCCTCGGTGTTGTTGATCTGTCCGCCCGCGGGCCCGCGGTCGAGCAGCACGCTGCTGAGTCCGGCACGCGTGCAGTATAGGGCGGAGCATAGTCCCCCCGGTCCGGCACCGAGTATAAGCACATCCTGCGTCTCTGGCATCAAGGCCTCACTCCCAGTCGCCCGTCTCGGGGTCTCGGCGCACGGGCCATACTCGGCCCGCGCGGATCTCCTTGGCTAGGTCCTCAACACTGCTCACAACTCGCTCCAGGCGCGTGGCGTAGGCTCCCACATCGCTCGCCCGGTGGGCATCGCTCCCGGCTACGGCGGGGAGCCCCGCTCGGTCGGCCAGGTCGAGAGCTTTCGCCGCCGCCCGATCGTCCACATTGGAGCTATCCACTTCGATGGCATCGACAGGCAGATGGTCCAGAATGTGGTGCGCATCGTCTCGGTACCGGAAGGGGTGGGCGAGGACCAGGGCCGCGCCCGCCTCATCCGCCAGCTCCCGCAGCCGTCGCGGTCGGTAGCACGGGCCGTCCATGTCCTCCCGGCCCAGTACTATGATATGTGCCATGATGTCCTTCGGTCCATAGCAGCTGACCTCGATGCCTCGGAACACAGGCATTCCATTGAGAAGATGACGGACCTGCTGGCGGGCCCGGTCGGCCGGGTAGACGACGTCATGCTCGGTGACGCACAGGGCGCCCAATCCGCGGCCAACGGCGGCGCGCACCATGTCCTCCAGGCTGTCGATGGCACACCCGGAATAGGCCCGGGTATGGCAGTGGATATCGACGATCAAGGGGCAGCCGCCTCCACCTCGGCGACCTCGGTCTCCACGCCCGTAAGGGCGCTTTGGCGGGCGGCTTCCAGGACCATCTGGGTCCGGGCGCCATCGATGATGCCCGGCTCCGCCGGCCGCCCCTCGGCCATGGCCGAGAGGAACTCGTGAAGGCAGGCCACATGGAACCGCAGCCAGCCCGGCGCGAACTTGGGCCCCGGCCACCCCGCCGGTGAGGGGTATCGCTGCACGCACTCGATCTTGGTGTACCCGCCCTCCCCGCCGAGCTCGCCTCCCGCCCGGTCCACATCGTAGTAGTGGAGCCAGCTCGGCTCCTCGGAGTCGAAGCGCAGGGCGCCCTTCTCGCCGTGGATCTCAAACCGCAGGGCGTCATTGGAGCCCGTCGCCAGGCGGGAGGCTTCGATCAACCCGTACGCGTCATCGGTGCGGACCGAGAGCAGGGCCAGGTCGTCCACCTCCACGGGCACGCGCTCGCCCGAGCCCTTCGAGCGCGGCCGGTCGGGGATCATCGTCGGCAGGTCGGCGCGAACGAGGCGGATCTCGCCGGCGAGCCACCGCATAAGGTCGATAACATGGGCGCCCAGATCGTACAGCGCGCCGCCGCCGCTGCGGTCGGCATCCAGCCGCCAGGACATGGGCCGATCAGCGTCGATGTAGCCGGCGTGGAGGTACTGGGCGCGGTAGTGGAACACGCGTCCGAGAGCCCCCGAATCCATGATCCGCTTGGCCCGCATGGTGGCGGGCACGAACCGGTTATGGAAGGTCATCTGGTTCGGGGCCGGGTTCTCTCGGAGGCCCTGCAGGATGTCCAGCGCCTCTCCTCCCGAAAGACAGAGGGGCTTATCGCAGTAGACGGCCTTGCCGGCGCGCAGGGAGTCCAGGACCAAGGGGGCGTGGGAGTCGTTCGGGGTGCAGATGTGTACGATGTGGATGTCATCTCGGGCCAGAAGCTCGTCGGGATCGCTGGTGCCCATCTCGAAGCCGCCGTGGCTCCGGGCGGCCTGGGCGGTCTCGGGCGATGAGGTGCATACTCCGACGAGGCGAGTGGGCAAGGGGAGTGGCTGGTAGTAGTACTTCATGACGTCATGGGCGTAGGCGTGTACCTTTCCGATGAAGCCGTACCCGAAGATCCCGACGCCGTACGTATCCATGCTATCCCCCGGCTCTCGACAGACCGCGCGTCGCGGCATATACTCTGAAGCCTTGCTATCTGGATGGTGGTCTGGGCCCGTTGGCGCCCGGCTCTCGTCCCTGAGATTGTACCCTCGCCCTTGTGGGCAGGTCAAAGGACGAAGGCCCGGCAGTTGACACCCCGGACGGGCGGCACTACACTCTTTTGTTCGGAGGCTGCATGACATGCCTAATCTAGAGCGGCTACAGTCCTTCTCCACGGAGCGCTTCCTCGCGTACGAGAAGCAGGTCATCGACACCATCGACCGCGAGGAAGAGGCCCGCAAGCGCGCCCTCGAGGAAGCTCGGGCCAAGAAGCGGCGCTCCAAGAAGAAGAAGAAGAAGAAGCGTTAGGGTTTTCTGTGGCGGGGTAGCTCAGTTGGTCAGAGCGCGCGGTTCATACCCGCGTTGTCGGCGGTTCGAATCCGCCCCCCGCTACCAGTATCCTCGCCCCTCGGGGCTTCCCATAGCCGGCGCACCGGATCCCTGATCCTCGGTCGCCGGCCGCTTGCTTTTCGGAGGCACTCAGCTTGACACTCGCGGCACTGATCGGAGCCCCCAATGCGGGCAAGTCCCTCGTCTTCTGCGCCCTAACGGGCCAGCAGAGCGGCGATTCTCCCGCTCCCTTCAGCACCGATCAGATCTACACGGCGCGGGGCATGCCGGCCATGGGAGAGATCACGGTAATGGACACGGCTTCGGTCGCCCAGAACTCCCACCGCGGGGAGTGGCTGGGGATCGCCGGGCTCAATGCCGCCCGACAGTCGGGGGTCCTCCTGATGGTCGTCAAGTGCTTCCAGACCGGCGCCGGCCCCCTGGAGTTCCCGGGCTGCACGGGAGATCCCATTCAGGACCTGCAGATCGTGGAGCGGGAGATGGTCGTGGCGGACCTCATCGCCCTGGAGGCCCGCCGAAACGAGATGGGACCCGAGGAGCCGGCCAGGGACGCCATCCAATCGGTGCACGAGGCCCTCGCGGGAGGGCAGCCGATCCGGGATATGGGCATCGCGGGCCATGAGATGGAGGACCTGCTCGGGGTCTCGCTACTGACCGCCAAGCCCATGGTCTACATCCTGAATACCGACG
>WJIW01000276.1 GCA_014730065.1 Armatimonadia bacterium
ACCCACAGCGGCCTGAGGGACTGCCAGCCACTCGCAGGTCAGTGACCTCGTGTGCACAGGCGAACGGGTAATCAGAGCATATGGTTCCTCATTCACAGCTTAGCCAGTGCACTATGGACGGATTGCAGCACTGTTGCGGCTATGGCCACTGCTTGTGAGGCCTCGTCTGCGGCGACGTCATGGCCGGGGTACCGAGCCCGGACGGCGAACCTGCTCAGCAGCCGGAGGTCGCTGCGCATCGCGACAAGCTCCGGCAGAGGGGGCGGGGGCAGGAGATCGAGCAGAGGCTCAAGCGAGTGTGTACGCGGAGACTCGACCCGAACCTGGATCAGCAGTGCCTTGAGTGCCTTCTCAGCGGCTTGCTGAGCGTGGAACGCTGCGGCTCTCGGGTTCGGCACGCCATCAACCTCGAGCTCGCGTGTGGCCGTCCCCATGTCAGCTTCCGCGATGCTCAGCCACTCCCGCGCTATCTCGTTCATAGAGCATCTCACCCTCCCGCAAGACCGCCTTCGCGAAGGGATCGCCCAGCTCGGCGCGGCGCTCTAGTTCGCCGGGTCTGCGAACGTGAAGGTCGATGATGAGTCGCCGAGGCAGCAGTCCGAGCAACTCCGCCTCGTACCTAGCTGGACGGCCCGCATACTCCGTCACGACCAGCAGGTCCACGTCACTATCGCGTCCCCCTTCGCCTCTAGCGTGGGATCCGAACAGGATCACCTTCTGAACACCCTCGACCGCGGCCAAGGTGCGCGCCATGTCCAGGATGTCTTCGCGCGTCGCTTGCCACTGGGGGCGCGCAGGCATCGTAGGCCCTCCTCCCGCGCTACCTGGCTCGTGGGCCCATCATCATCGCCCCGACCAATCTTCTCGCAAGAGGCCTGGCACGACGTCGAAGTGCTGATCCGAGGACACGATGGCCAAGTCGCGGCTCAGAGCACACGCGGCGATCCATAGGTCGTTCTCCGGGATCATGTCGCCTTGGACGGCCAGGACGGACTTGATGTCAGCGTAGGCACGACACACGGGTTCGTCACACGGGATGAGTGGCATCGTCGCGGCTAGGTCCCAGACGGCTCGCACGTTGACACCTGGACGCTTGGACCGTCGTGCTCCATACAGCAACTCCCCCAAGGCCGGTGCGGGAAGCCGCACCCCCACAGCCCGGCTCCACGCTGACACTACGGTCGCATTCGCCCGCAGCAGTTCCACCGCCGCGCTGCTGTCCATTGCTACATCACCAGGACTCGGGCTCAATCCGCTCGCACCCCTCGTCCATTGCGCGGATCATCGTATCGGCATCCTCGTTGGTTACCGCGCCCACGGCCGCACTCCACCTGCGAAGCGGGACCTGGCCCGACCTCAGCGCATCGAGCAGGGCCCGGAGGTTCGACTCCGGCAGGCCTGTCAGCAACTCGTCGATCTCTTCACGCACGCGCGCACTCATCGCCGCCCACCTCCTGGTACCATTCTACGCCGAGAACTCCCGGAGGGCCCGGAACATGGCCACCAGGTTCTCCGGCGGAGTGCCCTGCTGGATGTTGTGGATCGCGTTGAACACGAAGCCCCCGCCCGGCGCGAACACCTCAAGGCGCCCCAGCACCTCCTGCCGGACCTCCGTGGGCGTGCCGAAGGGCAGCGTCTTCTGCGTATCGACTCCCCCACCCCAGAAGGTAATGCGGTCGCCGTAAGTGTCCTTCAGATGCCGCGGCTCCATGCCCGCCGCCGAGCACTGCACGGGGTTCAGGATATCGAAGCCCGCCTCGATGAAGTCCTCGATCAGCTCCTCCACCGCGCCGCAGGAGTGGATGAAGGTCTTCCAGGGCGTGTGGGCGTGGATCCACTCATTGACCGCCGTGTGGTAGGGCTTGAACAGCTCCCGGTACGACTCGATGGAGGCGAACAGACCTCTCTGCGTACCGAAGTCCGTACCCGTGATCATCGCCACCTGGATCCGGTCGCCGGTGACCGCCGCGATGCGTCCCAGGTTGTGCAGACCGATCTCGAGCTGACCCTCGAATACCTCCTTGACGTAGTCCTTCCGCAGGGCCAAGGAGGCGTACCACTCCTCCACCTCCCGGATCCCCCGGGGCTCCTTGACCCACATGGCGGGCACCAAGGCGATGTCGCCGAAGCCCACCCCCGGCATGGCACACACGATGGCGTCGTCGGTCTCCCGGTGGAGCCGCTCAGCCGTCTCGGCATAGTGGGCCAGCTCCTCGTCGGTCAGGGGCGCGAACTCCTGGAGGTTGTCCTCGGGGTCGAGGTTGTCCTCATCCAGCTCGGGCTGCCGGCAGATGGTATCGAAGTAGTACCCGCCCTCGGGCATCCGGGCGCAGGGCTGGCAGGACCGGTCGCCCTCGGGGTACTGGAGGATCGAGCCATCCTCCTCGGGCTCGGTATTGAAGGCGGCGGGCACGAGAAGCGGCGTGCCGTCGGGCAGCGCCCAGGGCTTCCAATCGGTGTTCTCCCAGCCGAAAAGGGTCTTGGTCCCGCCCATGCCCTGGGTATCGATGCCCAGGGCGTCGCGGAGGTCGTCGGTCACCTCGCCAAGCATCTGGTAGGGCTCGGTGACCTTCACGGGCTCGCCCTCCTTGCTGAGGCCCAGGGCGATGCGGAGACGGTATAGGGCCCACGCTGAGATGCCGGTAACAGCCGTCGATCCGATGTCGAGGGGGACTCGATCCGGCTCCTGGTGGCTGAGGGCTGCCTGAACGCGCTCTCTGGATGTCATGGGCTTCACCGCTTTCGAGGGGTTCCTCGTTGGCATTGCGCTCGGTGAAGCCCCGATCCCTTCCATGGCGCATGGCTAGCCCGGGTTAGGGCCGGCCCCCGGTGGCCAGCAGCGCCTCGAACTCCTCGATAACCGGCGGGCAATCCTCGACACCGTTGACGACGGCATGGGCTCCCGCGCCGTACATGGCCGCATAGCCGTCCTCGGTCAGCTCCTCCAGCTCGTCGGCGGACATGGCCTCGACCTCGTCCTGGCTCAGCCCGAGCATGTTGCCCGTCTGGACCACTCCCACGGTCCAGACCCCGGCATTCAGGCCGGCCTCTATGTCCGGCAGCGTATCGCCCACCTTGACCACGGCCTCGGGCGGGCACACATCCAGCGCTTCCATGCACCGGAACAGCAGCCACGGCTTGGGCCGGCCCTTGGGCACGTCCTCAGCGCACAGGGCCAGATCCGGAACCAGCCCCTGCCGCTCCATGCCCGCCAGAACGATGTCCGTCATCTCCCGGTTGTAGCCCGTGGTCGTGGCGATCTTCACGCCGCGCTCGCGCAGCGCCCGGAAAGTCTCCAGCGCGCCCGGCACGACCTCGTCGTGCTGGGAGAGGCACTCGATCTGCAGGGGGATGAACTCGGCGTACATGCGGTCGATGTCCGCTTCGGCGACATCCTGTCCATGGACATCACGCCACGCCGCCGCGATGGCTGGATCTCGCGTTAAGGTCGCGATGTGGTCCCGCTTCTGCATGCCCATCGGGCCCCGGGCCTGCTCGAGGCTGATGGTAACGTTTTGGCGCGCGAAGACCTCCACGAATACGCCGGCGGGGGCGCGGCTTCCGTAGTCAACGACGGTGCCGGCCATGTCGAACACGACCAGCCGTACAGGGCCGCGGTAGCTCCTGGCGAACCGAAAATCCATGGGTCTCCCCTTCTCCATTGGGGCCGTCCAGGTACCTGTCCGAGGCGCATTCTAGCCCTCGGCTCAGGTTCCGGGAAGGACTTTGGAGGGGAGGTGCCCGGGTCCTGCCGCGCGCAGTGTACTGACGTCGCCTATGCGCGACCCTTCCGCCGGAGAGCCTCGACGAACTGGAGCCAATGACATGACCCCCACAGTGCTCATCGCCCTCGTCACCATCACCGCTCCCGCCACGGTGGAGGATCATCTCGGCGCGCCGACGATCCACCTCGACGGCCAGCCCGTGGTGCCCATGATGTTCTTCGGGATCCCCCAGGGCCAGTCCATCGTGTCCGTGGAGGTGGGGCCCGAGTGGAGCGAGCATCACGTGACCTTCGACCCGGGCGAGGACAATAGGGGCATGGGCGGCATCCAGATCCGCTTCGGCGGCGGCCCTCCGGGCTCGGCGTGGGTCGACGACTGCCGGGTCTACGCCGGCGAGCCAGTCGCGGCTCCGGGGAAGAACATGCTCGCCCTGGGTGGGTTCGAGGGGACCGACGCCGAGGTCGGCGAGCACTGGACCCTCTGGACCAAGCCCGGTGATGACGTGGATGTGGAGTGGTCCGTCTCCGAGGAGCAGCCGGCCGAGGGCGACCGCTGTCTCCGGGTCGATCTCCGCGCCACGGGCACGAACCCCATGCACGCGCATCTCTTCCAGACGGGCATGACCTACCGCGAGGGCCAGACGTACACCTACTCCCTGAAGCTCCGCTCCGACGTGCCCCGCACCGTGGAGTTCTTCGCCCTCAGGCAGGGCGGGTCGTTCCAGATCTACGGCACACCCGGGAGCGATCCGTACGGCAGCCAGGTCGCCCTCGCCGCCGGTGCCGGCATGCACATACACTCCTTCACCATCCCCATGCCCTGGCCCCGGCCGGGGGAGGAGCACGACTGGTCGGCCGTCGACTCGGCCATCGATTGGACCCTGGAGAACGATCCCCAGGGGCTGCTCCTGCCGCGATTCGGGCTGGCTCCGCCGGGCTGGTGGTACGATGAGCATCCCGACGCGGTGCAGCTCTTCTCAGACGGCAACGCCGAGGGCTGGTCCATGGCCTCCGAAGACTGGCGGCGCGATGCCGAAGGCCACGTACGAGCCCTGGTCCGGCACTGTGAGGAGAAGTACGGCGACCACATGCTGGGATACCACCCCTGCGGCCAGAACACCGGCGAGTGGTTCTACTACCGGAGCTGGGATCGAGTGCTCGGTGACTACTCCGAGGCGATGCTGAGGGGTTTCCGAGATCATCTCATCGACCGGTACGGCCAGCAGGTCGACCCCAATGCCGTGGCGATCCCCACGGAGGAGGAGCAGCGATCGGCGAGTCTGGGGCTGCTCCGCGACCCCGTGGCCGAGGCCCGGGTGATCGATTATCTCCGGTACGAGCAGATCGCCGTCGTCGAGCCCCTGGAGCGCTTCGCCCGGGCCATCAAGGAAGAGACCGGCGGCGAGCGGCTGGTCACCTACTTCTACGGCTATACCTTCGAGCTGATGGGCCTGCCCTTCGGTCCGGCCCAGAGCGGCCACTACGCCCTGGAGCGGCTGCTCCGGTGCCCCGATGTGGACATCCTCTGCTCGCCCATCTCGTACCAAGACCGGCAGCTAGGCGGCTCGGGCCACTTCATGACCGCCGTGGATAGCATCGCCGCCTCGGGCAAGCTGTGGCTGGTCGAGGACGACTCACGCACCCACCTCACGCCCGCCGATGTCTCCTTCCAGGGTGGCTCGACCCTTGAGGAGACGCAGTGGATCCACCGCCGCCAGTTCGGGCATCTGCTGCCCCGTCGGCTGGCCACCTGGTACATGGACCTGGGCGCGATCGGGTGGCTGGATGATCCCGGTATCTGGTCCCACCTCGGCGAGCTGCGCGAGGAGTACGAAACGGCGCTGTCCGAGCCGGCCACGTGGAGCCCCGAGGTCGCCGTCATCATCGACGAGGACGCCGCTCTCTACGGCACCGCCGACTGGCAGCTTCACCGCTCACTGGCGTACGAGATGCGCGTCGCCCTCGCCCGAACGGGCGCCCCGCAGCGCTGGCACCTGCTCAGTGACCTGGTCGAGGGCCGCGTGCCGGAGTGCCGGGCCTACGTCATGCTGGACTGCTTCCACCTCGATGACACCGAACGCGCGGCCATCGACCGCGAGACCGTTGGCTCGGCGGCGATCTGGTTCTACGGAGGCGGCTTCCTCGGCGAGGGTCCGGCTCCGGCCGTCGCTCCGGGCGAGCCGCAGCCCACCATGGCCGATGCCACTGGCTTGCCCATTGTCGCGGCCGAGCCGCGCCAGACGGGCGATCCGTTGGTCATCGAGGAGTGGTTTCCCGGAAACCCGGTCCTGGAGCCCTTCTGGACCGTGGCCGAGGATGCGCCTGTCGAGGTGCTCCGCCGCCTGGACGACGGCACGCCCGCCATCGCCCTGTCGGCCAACGATGCCGGCCTTCGGGCCTATGTCGCCACCCTTGGCTGCTCCACCGAGGACCTGCGGGAGCTGCTGCGCCGGGCAGGGGTCCACATCTACTGCGACTCGGGGGACATGGCGCTGACCGATGACCGCTTCCTGTGCGTGTCGGCCATGTCGGCGGGGGAGAAGACGATCCAGCTCCGCAGCCCCGCCACGGTGACCGATGCCCTCACGGGTCAGACGCTGGCCACCGACGCAACGAGCGTCACGCTGCCCATGGAGCTTGGTGAGGCGAGGCTTTTCTGGCTGGAGGCTGGGGCGCCCGATCCTGCCCCCTAGGCCGTGCTAGTCTGCCGCTGCGTCCCGTGTGTGGCGGTCATGGGCTTGCCTGGGGCACCGCCAATAGGGCCAGCAAGGCGGGGTCTACGGTAGGCGTGCGTCCACCACGTCCTTAGCCAGTGCGTTCAAGTCTTCCTGGTCCATGGTGTCGGAAGTCAGTTCGAATCCGATGCCTTGAACCCCCGCCGGGTCGCTCCACAGCGCATTGCCGCGGGTCGCCTCATCCATTGCCGGCGGTGGGAGATACATGATCTCCACATGTCGGTGGGTTACGAGTTGTGCTCGCGCGTAGGGATCTCCCCTCAAGTAGTCCATGCTCCTCGCGACGCCGCCGTCGAAGCTCACGGAAAGTGCGAAGTGGCCTCCGGCGTACTCGCCCTGGGTCCACAGCATCGGCGTTCCGAGTGGGGGGCCACAGAAGTGCCATCCGTCTTTGGTATTCACCGCATCGGGAAGGGCCATGCCGCCGGGCACCAGAGCTGCGCCATTGTGACGGCCGATCGTGAACGTAGCTGCATCCCCTGGCGGTCCATCCAGGGACGACCACGTCGTCAACAGACGGCCGGGCTTTCCAGGATCCTGGCGGGCCACATCTAGCCCTGACACATCGAACTCCCACCAGGGACCCCAATAGTCGGGCCGGGGATGAACGGTGACTCGCCCGTTGGAGCCTGGTACCCACGGCTGTTCGGCGCGCGTGGCGTTGGGCGGGAGCTGGAAGTAGGTTGCTCCGAACCTGGCGTCTCGCTGCACCTGGACGACCTCAAAC
>WJIW01000277.1 GCA_014730065.1 Armatimonadia bacterium
GACGGGCATCCCCCAGGCGACCCAGGACGCCATGCGTGGATTCCCGAGCATCGGCCTGCATAATCTCCATTACAACGCGGGGCCCGTGGCGGAGATGGCGATGACGCTGCTGCTGGCGGCGGCCAAGCACCTCGTGCCCATCGACCAGGCCCTGCGGCGTCACGACTGGCGGCCCCGGTACGAGCCCAGTCCATCCATCATGCTCGAAGGCAAGCTCGCGCTGATCTACGGCTATGGCGCCATCGGCAAGCGGGTCGCCCGGGGCTGCATCGGCCTGGGCATGGAGGCCGTCGGCATCCGGCGGAAGGTCACGGTGGCGTACGAGGATGGCGCTGTGCGAGTTACCGATGCCTCCGAGCTGCCCGATCTGCTGCCACGCACCACGGCGCTGATGGTGTGCCTGCCCCAGACCTCGGAGACGACGGGGGTCATCGGCCGGGAGGAGCTGGCGGTGCTCCCCGAGGAGTCCGTGGTCGTCAATGTGGGCCGGGGCGAGCTGATCGAGGAGCAGGCACTCTATGAGGCCCTGGCCGAGGGGCGCGTTCACTCCGCGGGTATGGACGTGTGGTACGAGTACCCGAAGGACCGGGAGAGCCGAGGGAACACCCCCGCAGGGAACTACCCCTTCCATGAGCTGGACAACCTGGTCATGAGCCCCCATCGAGGGGCGTTGGGCGGCGAGGCGGAGACGATGCGCATGACCGAGCTGGCCGAGCTGCTCAACGCCGCCGCCAGGGGCGAGACCATCCCCAACCGGGTCGATGTGGCGATCGGCTACTGAGCCACCGCCGCGGCGAGTCGCTCGTGGACCTCCTCAGCGGAGGCCATCCCCTCGGCGACGGCTTGGACGGCGGTGGTTCCGCCATTGACCATGTCGCCCGCGGCGTACACCCCGTCGATACTGGTCTGGAGGGATTCCGGGCCGGTCCATACGAATCCCCGGTCGGTCAGCTTGATGCCCGATCCCCCTCCGCGCAGCTCCCGCGGGAGGCCCATGCCCATGGCCTCGATGGCCAGATCGATGGCCATGAAGTAGTCCGAGCCTTCGATGACCTGAGGCGAGCGGCGCCCGGACTCGTCGGGATCGCCCAGCTCCGTCCGAGCCACCCGGATGCCGGCCAGCGCGCCGTCGGGTCCGGCCACGTACTCCAGGGGCTGGGTCAGGAACAACAGGTGCGCCCCCGAGCCGAGGAGCCGCTGCCGCTCCTCGGGCCATGCGGGCATCTCCTGCAACGAGCGTCGGTAGACGACGTACACGTCACGGGCACCGGCGCCGACGGCGGAGACGGCGGCATCGACGGCGGTGTTACCGCCGCCCAGGACGGCGACTCGAGGCGGCAGCTCGGAGAGCTGCCCCGACTTGAAACGGGCTAGGAAGTCCATGGCATCGCTCACACCGGGCATCTCGCCCAGCGAGTATCCGGACACCAGGCCCAGGGCCACGACCACCGCGTCGTGAGAGGCTCGCAGCTCCTCCAGTGGGGCGTCTTCGGTGAAGACTCGCGCCTTGATGGTATTCAGGCGGCCCGCCTCCAGCGCCGGTGCCAGGATGGCCTGGACCTCCGCGTCGGCACTGCCGTACCTGGCCGGGGGGATGGTATCCACGGGGGTACCGCCTAGGCGATCCGTCGCATCGTACAGGGTCACGCGGTGCCCCAGCTCCAGGAGACGTATGGCCGCCGCCAGTCCCGCCGGGCCCGCGCCCACCACGGCGATGTGACCGCCGGACGGGCCCTCGGGCAAGTCGACGCCGGTGATGCCGAGCTGACGGGCCGTGCGGCAGGTGGCGAGTTGGATGTCCCGGATGTGCACAGGGTCTTCGCAGAACACCGTCTCGATGCAGCCGCCCTCACACTGGACCTCCGACGGGCAGACGTACCCGCACATCTCAGGAAGGGCGTTGTTCTCACGTAGGACGCCGTAGGCCCGGGGGATGTCCCCCTCGGCGAAGGCGGCCAAGAACCGCGGCACTTCGACGCGCGCGGGGCAGCCCGCCGTGCAGGTGGGGAGGTGGCAATCTCGACAGCGCATGGCCTGGGCGCGGAGGGTGTCCAGGGCGAAACGCCGGCCGCGCCGGTACTCGGGTCCGTAGAGCTCCGAGTCATGGACCACGCAGCCGACCCGGGCGCCGTCGCGCATGATCTGAGTGCACGCCGAGCAGGTCACGCAGCACTTGGGGGGATCCATCGCGCCCTCGCGCAGCACGTCGAGCACCGAGTCCGGGTAGGCGAGCGATCCCCTGCCCTGCCCTATCATGGTGGCCCATCCCCGCTCGATGGCGCCGGCGGCGACGTAGGGCAGCAGATGCCGGAGCCACGTGTAGCCCGTCGCGATCAGCGGGGACTCGGGGTGGGCGAGCTGAAGCTCCCGAGTCACATCCACGAACCGCCGCACGCCTTCCAGGGGGTGCTCCGCCGGCGGATGGCCCCCGGACACGGGGTGATCGTACGGGCGGCCGAGATGGGGGTTGAAGTAGGGATTGCCCAGGGTGACGTTGATGACGGGCGCTCCCAGATCCCGTAGCTCCCCGATGAGCCGGCCCGGCTCTTCCAGGTCGGGGACTGTGGGGTCTTCGGCGGCCACTCCCCAGCCCCAGCGCCGGTCGTAGCCGTCGTACACGTTGAGCCGCGTGGTTGGGAAGACTCCCTCCACCTCGGTGGCGACTCGGCCCACCACCTCGCGTAGCATCCGGGTGCGGTTCTCGTACGACCCGCCGTACTTCCCCTCGCGGGTGCGTGCGGCAAGGAGCTCGGCCAGGAGGTAGCCGTGGCATGCCTTGACGTCCACGCCGTCGAAGCCTGCCTCGGCGGCCAGCCTGGCGGCATTCACGTAGGTGTCCTGCAACTCGTCCAGATAGTCGTCAGTTACCAGCGGGTAGTCCTCGGGCAGGCCGTACACGGGGTCGAGAATCCCGCTGTGCTGGGCGATGATGGGCGCGGGCACGCCCTCGGGCTTGCTGTACCGGCCCGAATGGGTGAGCTGGACGACCATGATCGGCTCATGGCCTGTGGCCTCCAGGCCCGCTCGCTTGGTCTCCTCCACGATGCGCCGGAAGTCCCCAACGTTGCCGCCGTGGAGCCAGAGCTGCCCGGGGTTGGAGCGCGCGTCCCACAAGATCGCCGTCGCCTCGAACCAGATCAGCGCGGCGCCGCCCGATGCGAACCGCTGGTACCTCCGGAAGCTGAGAGGACTTGGGGCACCATCGGGCAGGGAGTCGAAGCCCTCCATGGGATGGACCACGAAGCGGTTCCAGGCCGCCACGGGCCCCAGGTCGACGGTATCGGCCAGTACCGACAGGTCTTCGCTGATGGGCAGGTCGATGCCCAGCTCCGCGAGCTTGGCCCGCAGGTCGTCGAGGTTCTCCAGATGGAATCGCTCGTGGATCTCGGGGGTAGCGGTTGTCATCAAGTACCTTCCGTCTCGGCTCGGGTCAGGGCACTCTTCAGGCTGGCGACGGGGAGCTCGCAGCGGAAGATGTCCCATGTGTGGGAATCGGCCTTCCATCCGCGGCCCGAGCTGTAGTAGATCGCGACTTTGCCGTCTTGGACCAGGATCCTGCCATGGGGATCGGTCAGGAACCGTGGGTAGAGCACTTCCAGCCACTCGTCCCCCCTGGGATCGGGAACGTGGATCTGGGGGTAGACCTGGGTGGGCATGACGGCGTCGGTGTCCCGGCGGAACACCCCGTCCTCGCTCGCCAGGAGGCCGATGTGTCCGCTGCCATAGGCTGGCCGGATGAGATAGTACGCGCCATCGAGGGGGGCCACGTCCATCTGGGCGAACCGGGCCACCCCGCCGTCGGGGACCGCGTCCGGGTCCGTGGCCGGCGTGAGGCTACGGGGCCAAGTCTTCCCGGTGTGGAAATACGGGTCCTCGGCCTCGACCCGGACCACGAAATCGCCGGGGCCCGTACACGAGTTGACGTAGTGCAGCACGAAGCGGCCATCGTCGTAGAAGGCCGTCGGCTGCCCAAACCCGTAACGCTGGCGGCCCAGCTCGAGGTTCTCTTCCGGGGCGGCGATGATCGGCTTGGGGTTGCTGTCCATGGGCCGCTTGTGCCAGGTCTTGCCATCACTCGAGGTGGCGACGAACACCTGGTTGTGGTACTCCCCCAGTCCGACGACCTCGCCATCGTCGTCGACCTGGACCGAGTAGTCGGCACAGGTCTCGTAGTACATGTAGTAGGTTCCCCGGACCTTGATGACCGATGGCGTGCCAATGTGGTTGATCTCCTGGCTGCTCTCCGAGGGGGCCAAGACCATCATCGGCCCGGCGGCCTCGGGGCCGAAGTCCGCGGGATCGCCTTCGTAGACAGGCCCGTCCAAGTTCCATGTCAGTCCATCCCGGCTCTCGGCGTAGAAGACGCGGTCGCCCCAGTCGGGATAGGTGAAGGAGAAGACCCCTCCGCCGGGCAGCCGGGCCTCGAAGGGGAACCGCAGGTCCTGGCCCGTGCCTCCGAGGCGCACCCACCACATCTTGTAAAGGCCGTCGTCGTCGAGCATGACCGACGGGCCCCAGTCGTACCGCCCCGTCTCGGGGTCGGGCGCCTCACCCTGGAGGGGCACGATGCGCAAGGGCTCAATGATGTCGGGTGGCGAGCTGAATGCCAGGCAGAGGCACACGGCGATCACGGCGCGGACACCTCGTTTCGAGCTGAGGTGTTCTAGGGGAGCACCGAAGGCTCCTCGCCGATGGGCTCGTAGATGCGGGCGATGATGTCATCGAAGCGCGGGTCATCGCGGATCGGGTCCATGCGGAAGTCGTACTCGTGGGCCAGCACACCGATCTGGCGCAGCTCGACGCATCGCTCCAGGTACCGGAGGGCCTGGTCCACATTGCCCAGGGCGGCATGGACGACCATGAGGGCATAGGCCGTCTGGACGTACCCCTCGGGCGTCTCCGCCAGGGCCTCCAGCTCCTCCAGAATCTCCTCCGCCTGCTCGCGCTCCCCCTGAATGGCTCGAATGCGGGCGATGGAGGCCTTGGCGAAGATCCGCTCATCGGGGTGATCGAGTGCCTGCTGGTAGAACTCCAGGGCTCTATCGTACTGCCGGAGGATCTCGTACCCCTGGCCCAGCATCATGTGGACGAAGGGGGCGTCGGGGTCCTGGTTTGCGAGCTCGTGGTCGATGGACAGGCCCTCCTCAACGCGCCCGCAGTCGGCGTAGAGGCCGACCTGGGACATGGTGACCAAGCTCCAACGAGGGTCGAGGCTTGCCCCCTGATCCACCGCATCCAGTGCCTCCTGTTCGCGGCCGAGGAATGCCAGGTTCCAGGCGCGGATGACGTGGGCGTAAGCCGAGCTGGGCTCCAGCTCGACGGCCCGGTCCAGGTCTCTCAGGGATGCGTCCAGGTTGCCGTCATCGACCATACGCACCACGGCGCGAGCGATGTAGGCTTCGGGCAGGTTCGGATCCAGCTCCAAAGCGGTGGTGGCTGCGCGGCGTGCATCGCGCAGGGCCTCCCACGGGGCGGCCAGGCCCGTCCACACCTGGTATGCCCGGGCCTCGGCCAGGGCGGCGTACGCGGGGGCGAAGGTGGGATCCACCTCGATGGCTTCTCGGAAACGCTGGGCGCCATCCTCGAGGCCGTCGGGCGAGACCTCGGCCATGCGGGCCCGGCCGAGGATGTAGAGATCCAAGGCGCCCAGGTTGGAGACGGGCTCCGCCTCCAGCCGCTCCATCTCGGTAGGCAGCAGGTGTACCTCCAGGGCCTTGGCCACCTGGGTGGCGATGTCGCTCTGGATCGCGAGGACATCCTCCATGTGGCGGTCGTAGTCCTCGGCCCAGATGTGCTCCTCGGTCTCGGCGTCGATAAGCTGCACCGTGACCCGGAGCTGGTCGCCTTGGCGGCGCACCGAGCCCTCGAGTATCGTTCCGGTCCCTAGCTGCCGAGCGATCTCGCCCACGGTGCTGTCGGAGTCTTTGAAGGCCATGACCGACGTGCGGGCGATGACCCTGAGGCCGCTTATCTTGGACAAGGTGGTGATGATCTGCTCGGTGATGCCATCGGCGAACACCTCGTCCTGGGGGCCTTCGCCGCTGTAGTTCTCGAAGGGCAGGACGGCGACTCGGCTGGCGCTGAGAGGCACGCGGTCTAAGGCCGCCGTAGCCGTGCCTTCGTCGGCCGGCGCGAAGCCCTGCGGCTCCGCCGGCCGGCTTCGGGTCAGATGGAAGACGACCAGCGCCGAGACCAGGAGCAGCGCCGCGGCCAGGGACGCCCAGACTCGCAGATGCCCTCGCAGAGCCGGGTTCTGAGCCCCGGGGAGTCCCTTTGCCCGCTGCCCCTGCTGCCACGGCAGAACGATACGGTAGGTTTCGATGGGTGTGTCGATGTTCTTGAGCCGAACGTGACCGACTCGGGCCACGTCCAGCTTGAGCTGGCGGGCGACGAGCCGCGCCACATCCACCGAGACACAGATCTGGCCGGGCTCGGCGCACTCCTGAAGCCTCGCCGCCACATTCACGCCCGTGCCGAAGACGTCATCGCCCTTGTGGACCACATCGCCCACATGAAGGGCCACCCGGCAGTCGAAGTGCCACTCGGGCGGATCGGTCTCCTTGAGGGCGTTAATCTCGGTGAGGAGCCCTACCGCCGCTTCGGCGGCGTCCAGGGCGCTGCTGAACTCGGCGAGGAAGCCATCGCCCAGCGACTTGATTCGCCGGCCGCCGTGGGCGGACAAGATCCGGTCGCCTATCTCCTGAAGTCGCTCGAGGATGTGCAAGGCCAGGGCCTCGTCGCGCTCGGTGATGCGCGAGTAGCCCACGATGTCGGCGAACATGATGACCGAGAGCCGCCGCTGCTCGGGGCGAGCGTCGGACGGCTCCCGGATCGGCTCTTGTCGGTTGCCCGCCAAGCGAGACATGGCTCCCTGACCTCCGGACCGGTGACCCGTACGCCCATTGGACGCACGCCCGGCACCGGATTATCCCCCACAAGCCACGGATCGCGCAAACGAGGACGGGATCACTTCATGTACAGCTCGACCACCGGCACGGCCACGTCGGGCCGAACCACGGGTAGGTTCAGGGTCAGAGTGCGGGCGTCGGCATCGCCGTACTGCCGCTCGTGCTCCGGGACGGTGGATAGGGGCACTTCCGACGCGTCGTTCAGGAGCTGGGCGTACTCGACCCGGTCCCGGAAGCCATCGAGATGTAGGTGCCGGAAGGGCCAGGCGAAGATGTGGACGTACATGCGGTTCGTCTCGGGGTTGTACGTAAGGCGGCAGTCCTGGGGCGCCGTGAACTCGTCGGGGGCTTGGGTGCAGCCGTAGATGGATCGGTCGTGTCGCTTCATCCACTCGCCCATCCCCTGAAGACGGTCCAGGGCCCGGGCGTCGAACTCTCCACGCCCCGTGGGGCCCACATTGAGTAGCAGGTTCCCGCCCATGCTGACCACCTCGATGAGCATGCGCACGAGCTGATCCACGCTCTTCCAACTGGACTCGTCGCGGTGGTAGCCCCAGGAGCCCGAGAAGGTCTGGCAGGTCTCCCAGACCACCTTCTGGCCGTTGACCTCGACCCACTTGCGGGGCAGGAACTGCTCGGGGGTCCGGATGTCCCATCCGCCCTCCACATCCTGTAGGTCCAGGCGGTCGTTGAGGATGATCTGTGGCTGCAGCTCCCGGATCAGCTCGACCAGGCGCTCGCTATCCCACGCGTCGCGGCCCTTGTCGCCGTAGCTGAAGTCCAGGAACAGCACGTCCACCCGGCCGAACCGCGTGAGGATCTCGCGCACCTGTCCATGGAGGTACTCCCGGTACTCGCTCAGGTCCCGGCCCTCGTTGAGCTTGTCCTTGTCCGGGTGATTGCGCAGGGGGTGGATGCTCTGGATCGTGTAGTTGGGGTGGTGCCAGTCGATCAGTGAGTGGTACAGGCCGACGCGCATGTTGTGATTCCGGAAGGCCTCGACCATGGGCCGGATGAGGTCCCTGCCGCAGGGGGTGTTGATCGACTTGTAGTCGGTCAGCATGGTGTCCCAGAGGCAGAAGCCCTCGTGGTGCTTGGTGGTGACGACGAAGTACTTCATGCCCGCATTGGACGCCGCCTTGGCCCACTCCTCGGGGTCGTACAGGTCGGGGTCGAAGTGCTTGAAGTACTTGGCCTCGTACTCCTCGGGCGGGATCTGCTCGTTGTTCTGAACCCACTCGTGGCGGGCGGCGAGGGCGTACAGCCCCCAGTGGATGAACAGCCCAAAACGATCATGGGTGAACCAGCTCGTGTCTCCGGTGGTCGGCTTCACATCGTGCATGGGGATCCTCCCTGGTGTTGCGCTGGGTTGGCCGGGGGGCTAACATCCCGCCCGTGCGTGCTACAGGTTCGGGCTCGGCCCAGGACGCCCCTCCGACGGCCCGGCCCATCGAGCGGATGTGTTGCCCCTTGCCCGAGAAGACGCTCACGATCACAGGCGGACACGTGGTGGACGGCACGGGCGCGCCCGCCCGCGAGGCCGACGTCCTCATACGGAACGGCACCATCGCCGAGGTGGGGCCGAGTCTCCGCCGGCCCGAGGGCTCGGAGGTCGTCGAGGCCGAGGGCCTCGTGGTCGCGCCCGGCTTTATCGACTGCCACACCCACTATGACCGCGCCATCACGTGGGAGGGCATCGGTCGCCACTGCGCCCTCCAGGGGATCACCACCGTGGTGGGTGGGAACTGCGGCGGTGGGGACGCCGACATGGCCGCTCACCTCGACGCTGCCGAGGCCGCTGGGCCGGGCGTGAGCTACACCTGCCTCGTAGGCCTCTCATCGGTGCGGACCCGGGTGAAGGGCCCCGTGGACGCCGCACCGACCAGCGACGAGCTGGCGACCATGATGCGCATCGTGGAGGAGGCCCTCGACGCCGGCGCCGTCGGCGTGTCGTGGGGCCCGTACGGGGCGGCCCAGTTTCAGGGCACTGAGGAGGTCCGGGCCTTGGTGGCACCCGCGGGCCGGCGCGGACGCGTTTTCGCGACCCACCGGCGGAACGAGCGTGGCGGCGCCGTGGCGGCAACCCGGGAGGCGCTGGCCATCGTCGCCGGCACCGATGCTCGCCTGATCATCTCGCACCTGAAGGTCATCGGGCCCAATGGGTTCCCCCTTCTGGACGAGATGCTCGAGACCATCGACGCCGCCCGCCGGGAAGGCCTGCCCGCCTGGTGTGATGCCTACCCCTACACCGGGGCGGCGACGGGCCTCTCGACTCTCCTGCCCGAATGGGCGAAGGAGGGTGGGCGGACCCATGCGGTGCTCGGGGATGACACGTGCCGCACCCGCCTTCTCGAGGAGATCCAGCAAGGGATCGCTGATCGCTGCTCCGCTGAGGACATCCTGTGCTTCGCGCGCCACATGGACGGCGTATTCGGGCTGAGCTTGGCCCAGGTTGCCGAGTCCCTCTCGGTCTCGCCTGCCGAGGCGGTGGTTGCGCTGGTGCTCGCCGATCCCGACGCTCGGGGGGGCGGGGCCGTCTACCGCAATACCATGCGTGAGGACCAGGTCCAGCGGATTCTCTCTCTGCCGTACTGCTGCGTGGGTGCCGATTCGGGCGTGACCCCCGAGGAGGGCCGTCCGCTGAGAGGCGGCCACCCGCGGAGCTTCGGAGCCTTCGCCCGGGCCCTGCGCTGGAGCCGGGAAGGCCGTACCGTCGGCCTGGCCACCGTCGTCCGCCAGTGCAGCGGGCTGCCGGCCGAGGCACTCGGCATCCATGATAGAGGCACTCTGGTGGCGGGGAAGGTGGCCGATGTGGTCGTTTTCGATCCAAAGCCCATCTCCGACCGTGCCACCTACGAGGAGCCTGTGCAGTACCCCGCCGGCATTCGGGATGTGCTTCTCGCTGGCGAGTGGATGGTCCGGGACGGAAGCTACGTTGGCGCGGGGCGCGGGAAGGTACTCCGGGACTGGTAGGCGGATCGACGAAGGGTCCGGTCCCCCGCCCCGCCGAACAGTCATCACCGATCGACCCACAGGAAGGTGAGACCAAATGTCATTGGAGCTTGGAACACCCGATCCTCGCGTGCGGAGCTTCGTGCTGCCCACGCGCATCGTCTGGACCAGCGAATCGGGCGTCGAGGCCCCGGAGAACCTCCTGAGCTTCGGCGATGACGGGTGCACCCTGACCCCTCCCGGCGGCGACGAACCGGTCGCACTGGTTCTCGACTACGGACGGGAGCTGCATGGCGGGATCCGGCTCCAGACCCCCCAGACGCCCAAGCGCGAGCCCGCTACGGTGCGGATCCGCTTCGGCGAGTCGGTCTCCGAGGTGATGGCCGAGCCCAACAACGACCATACGCCCCACGACTACACCGTGCCCGTGCCCTGGTGGGGGCACATGGAGGTGGGCACCACGGGCTTCCGATTCGTGCGCATCGATCTGCTGGAGTCGGAGATCCCCGTGGTCATCAGCGAGGCGCCGGCGGCGTTCATCTACAGGCCCCTGGAGTACCACGGCTCCTTCCGGTGCAGCGACGAGCGCCTTAATGAGATCTGGGAGGTGGGCGCGTACACAGTCCACCTGTGCATGCAGGATCACGTCTGGGACGGGATCAAGCGCGACCGGCTCGTGTGGATCGGCGACCTCCACCCCGAGACGAAGGTCATCTGCGACGTTTTCGGCGAGTGTGACGTGGTGCCCTCGAGCCTGGACTATGCGCGCGACCACTACCCCCTCCCCGGCTGGATGAACGGGATCTCTTCCTATTCGATCATGTGGCTCTTCTGCCATGCCGACTGGTACCTCTATCATGGCAACCGCGGCTACCTTGAGGAGCAGCGAGACTACCTCCTCGGTCTCGTCGACCACCTCGTCTCGTACGTGGACGACCAGGGCAAGGAGCGCCTGGACGGCCATCGCTTCCTGGAATGGCCCACCTCCGAGGACCCCACGGCCATCGACTACGGACTCCAAGCGCTCATGGTGCTCGGGCTGGAGTGTGCCGCCCAGCTATGCGAGGCCTTGGGCGAGACCGCGGCGGCCCGGAATGCTCGGGAGACCGCCGACCGTGCCCGAGGTTGCCAGCGGGAGCCCACCGACCGGAAGGTCGCCAGGGCCCTCGCCGTGCTGGCCGGCATGGAGGATGCGCTCCAAGTGAACGAGCGCGTCTTCTGTAGCGATCCGTACCGAGACACGTCCACATTCTATGGGTACTACCTTCTGGAGGCCCGGGCCAAGGCCGGCGACTACAAGGGCGCCATGGACCTCATCCGCAACTACTGGGGCGGCATGCTCGACATGGGTGCGACCACCTTCTGGGAGGGCTTCAGCATCGACTGGATGCCCGACTCGGTGCCCATCGATGAGCTTCCCAAGGAGGGCATGCGCGACATCCACGCCGACTTCGGCGACTGGTGCTATAAGGGACTGCGCCATAGTCTGTGCCACGGCTGGGCGGCGGGGCCGACGGCGTGGCTCATCGAGCATGTGCTGGGCCTGAGGCCGACCTCTCCCGGTTTCGCCACGATGGCCGTGGAGCCACACCTAGGCGACCTGGACTGGGCCGAGGGGTCGATCGCGACGCCACGAGGACCCGTTCGCGTCCGGCACGAGCGGACCGATTCCGGAATCGACACTCGGGTGCTGGAGAAGCCCGACGGGGTTGAGATCGCTAAGTAGCGGGCTCAGCGTCCATTGGCGAGCCGGTCGATGAGTGAGGTCGGGAGACCCGCCCGGGCCATGGCCTTCTGAGTGGACTCGATGTCGTACTCGATGCGATACCGGGTCGCGGCCCCGGCCTCCAGATCGAGAACGGCGTAGGCTGCACGCGGGTCGCCGTCCCTGGGCTGCCCGACGCTTCCGGGGTTCAGCAGAACCCTTGCCTCCGGCCTGATCTCCAACGGCTCACCCTCGGGCCAGGGGTGCCAGTCGTCACTCCCCCGACCGCCCGGATGAAGGACCATGGCGGCCGGTACGTGGGTATGACCGCATAGGGCCAGGGGCTGGGGCGATCGCCCGAGGGCCGCGGCCGCTTCAGCGGGGGTGTCGATGTACTGATTGGGTGCCCCCGGCGCGCCGTGGCAGCATAGAACGCCTCCATGATGAGCGGCCTCCTCGGGGAGCGAGCCGAGCCACGCGGCCTCACCGTCGCCAACGCGCTCCGCGGTCCAGCGGAGGGCCTCGGCAGCGACGGGGTTGAACCTAGTCAAGATCGCCGGACCGGCGACGGCGCGGTCGTGATTCCCCGCCACCGTGAGGGAGCAAGCGGCTTTCACGCGGTCGACGCACAGCCCGGGATGGGGCCCATACCCGACCACATCGCCCAGGCAGACCACCTCGTCGACTGCAAGATCCTCCAGGGCGATGAGGACCTCCTGCAGCGCAACGGCGTTGCCGTGGACGTCCGAGACGACACCGATCCTCAAGCGGACGCCTCCCCGAACCCGAATAGGTCCACGGCGTTGTCTCGCAGGATGGCCCGCTTGGCGCCATCGGAGACGCCGGCGAAGACGACCGCGCCCAGCTTCGGTCTGGGATCGAGAAATGGCAGATCACTGCCGAACAGCACCCGCTCGGCACCCAGCTCCTCACAAAGGCGCTCCATGGCACCCCAGGGCTGTGTGGACCCGCTGATCTCCAGCCAGAGGTTGGCGTGCTTGTGGGCCAGAGCGATGACGCGCGCCATGCCCGTGTGGGCCCCCGCCGAATGGGCCAGGATCGTCTCGGCCCCGGGGTGCTTGGCGGCCATGTCGGCGACCATATCGGGGCTAGCGAACCCATCCCCTTCCCATGTATGGACCAGGATGGGCACGGCGTGGGCCTCGGCATACTGGAAGGCCATTTCGTACGCCGGGTCGCTGACCACGGTGCGCTGGAGCGACGGGTGCAGCTTGATGCCCACGAACCGGCCCGAGGCGATGTACTCTTCGAGCTGCGCGCGGACGGCACGCTCGGGCCGGCGGGGACCGATGGTGCAGTACGGTAGGAGTCGGTCGGGATGGGCTTCGTGGATCTCGGCCGCGAGCCGGTTGCCCTCCTCGGGGTCGGGGCAGATGGCCAGGTGGGGTGCGAACATGAGC
>WJIW01000278.1 GCA_014730065.1 Armatimonadia bacterium
GTCACGGGTCCCCTGACGGGTCTGATGGAGGATGGCGACGCGGTGGGGATCTACACCTTCGGCAGCGTGGAGGCCCAGATCGACTTCGGTGAGGGCGGCAACTTCCTGGTCGGCGGGCACCTCGGCGGCACCCCCAGCGACGGTGTGCTGCCCGTCTGCCGGGTGTCCATCGACGGCGACGCCGTGGGGCACATAAGCCTGGTCGATCCCGGTTTCCGGCCCTACGCGGTACCGGCCGATGTGGAGCCGGGCGTCCACACGCTCTCACTCAGCTTCATCAACGATGGGGGCGGGCCGGGGAATGACCGGAACCTGTTCGTGGATCGTCTCACGGTGGCGCCCTTCGACCAGCCAGAGGGCGCGCTGCGTACCCTCGTAACGCCCGGAGGTCTCTCACATGCGCGTGTGGGTGCGGGTCAGTTGCTAGTGGATTTCGTGCGCTGGGATGACCCGGGAGCCAATGGCACCAAGGCATCCCGGTACCTCTGTGGGCTGTTGACGGCCCTGGGCGCTCGGGTCGACCCGCCCCAGCGCAGCACCATCGGCATGGACCGCTTCGCCATCGACCCGGACGTGCCGTGGGCCGAGATCAGGGGCGGAGAGCTGTACTTCGGCACCTTGGGCGGAGCCTCGGTCCGGGCGCGCGTCACCCAGGCGGGCGCGTACCGACTAGCGCTCGTTGGCAGCGGCACGGCCGTGGAGGGGGGGTATCCCATCATCGAGGTGTCGGTCGACGGTGAGGTGGTTGGCCACGCCGAGATCGCCTCGGAGCACTCCGAGATCCACGAGGCGGGGGTTGTGACCCTCGAAGAGGGAGTCGTGGACATCCGCATCCGTTTCACCAACGACATCCAGATAGGCCCCGATGATCGCAACGTGTACCTAAGTCGACTGGTGGCCAGCCCGATGGACGCCCCCGAGGAAGGGGGATGATGCCGAGATCGCGTTGAGCCGTAGCGTGGGGAGGGTATGTACGCACTGATAGGGTAAAGAAGCAAACTCGCTTGCGTGGATGAGGTTAGGCCCGAATGGACCAGTCGATGCTGGCATACATAACGGCGGGCACCTACTGGGCCTTGGTGCTCTGCTGGTGCGCCATCCTGGTGTTTTACATCAGGGAGTATCGCTGGCTGCGACGGGTCAACCAGCTTGTGGCGACGCTCATCATCGTGATCTTCATCGATGGCGCCCGGACCCTCTTCGAGAGCCTCTACTTCGGCACCTGGTACACGGCCAAGAGTGGCCTGCTGCCCTACCTCTGGCACGACATCCTCGAGCAGCCCCAGTTCGTGCTCATCCCCAAGCTCCTGAATCTCATCGCCGCCCTGGTCATCATCACCGTTCTCGTCCGAAGGTGGTTCCGCGATGCCGGCCTGGAGTACGAGCGGCACAAGGAGCTGGAGGAGGCCCACGACGAGCTACAGCGCCTGGAACACCTCCGCGACGACCTGGTTCATATGATCGTCCACGACATGCGCACCCCCATCACCAGCATCCTGGGATCGCTTCAGACGGCTCTGGCCGAGGACCAGGAGTCGGATGTCCGGCAGGAGATGATCGAGAACTCCATCTACGACGCCGAGCGGCTGGAGCGGATGATGGCCGATCTCCTCGACGTCAGCCGGCTGGAGTCGGGACAGCTTCAGATCCAGGCCGAGCCCGCCGTGGCTCGTGAAATCCTGGAGGAGGCGGGCCGCATGGTCGGCTACGCCGCCAACGAAAAGGGCGTCCGGCTCGTCGTCGAGGACACCCGGCCGGGTCTGGCCCTACGGGCCGATCGGGCCATGATCCTCAGGGTCCTGAGCAACCTCGCCCAGAATGCTATCCGGCATACCCCACCCGGAGGGACGGTTCGCCTGGGCGCCCAGGGGCTCGCGGAGGCTGTGGAGTTTCACGTGTCGGACACCGGGGAGGGCATCCCCGAGCGCATCCGGCACCGCATCTTCGACAAGTTCTTCCACGCCGCCGACGATGCTGCCAAACAGCTCCGCTCCGTCGGTCTGGGCCTGGCCTTCTGCCGGCTCGCCGTGGAGGCCCACGGCGGCACGATCCAGGTGGAGAGCGAGGAAGGCGAAGGCAGCGACTTCTTCTTCACGATCCCCTATCGGCAGGACCAGAGCTGACGAGGCGGTAGTCCCAGGGCTGCAGGTCGAGGGCCTCGGGCGCATCGGCGATGACCGCGCCACTCAACAGCTCGCGGCCCCTTAAGTCCACTCCCGGGGGCGGCGCCCAGGAGGCGGGCCGGGGCGAGAGGTTAAGAACCACCCACACCTCCTGATCGCCATGGAAGCGGCGGTATGCACAGATGCCGTCAGGAGCCTCGACCCAATCCAGCCCGCCCCGATGCAGCGCCCGATGGCTGCGGTAGGCATTCAGGAGAGTGGAGTGAAGCTCGCGCCACCAGCGCACCGGCCCGGCGGGAAGCCCCAGAGTCGCGCGGTCGATCCGCCCCTCCTCCATCGCCTCCAGCAGCATGGGCTTGCCCGGGAGTGTGGCGCAGACCACGGCGAAGGCGGCGAGGCCGGGGCCGTACTTACTCGGCAGCGGGACGCCCCGCAGGTAGTCTTCATCGAACCGGCCGTCGAAGTAGTGGCCCGGATAGCCCTCCCTGGCCGTATCGTGATTGACCAGATGGCGCATGCGCACGGCACCTTCGGGGTAGCTGGCCTCGGACTCGAGAAGCTCCGCGATGGCTTGGGGCCCTGCCTCGCCGTCGGCGATGCTCCAGAGCACGGGCGGCAGGGCCCAGTCGTAGGTCATGTCGAAGGCGGGATGGAACCGGGCCCCCTCGGCCTCGGCCAGGAGGAACAGGGGCCTGGCCGTCTCCAACTGGGGCCGGGCCCATTCCCAGAACCCCTCGGGGTACATAAGCGCCACATCGACCCGGAACCCGTCCACGTCCGCTTCCCTGATCCAGTACCGAAGGGACTCGACCGCCCACCTCCCGACGCCACCCACGTCGTAGTCGAGGGGGACGATGTCCTTCCATGGACCGCTGTGAAGGGCCCTGCCGTGCTCGTCCCGCCGGTAGAACTCGGGATGATCGCTCATCAGGTGATGGTCCCACGCGGTGAACCGTCCCGCCCAGTCCAGGATGACCCGCATGTCAAGCCCGTGGGCCGCGGCGATGAGGCGGCGCAGATCGTCGAGGTCACCCAGACAGGGGTCGACGGCACGGTGATCGCGCACACAATAAGCGCTGCCGAAGGCCCTCTCCACACCCCGGGGATGGATGGGCATCAGCCACAGGATGCCGGCTCCCAGGTCGCGCAGCTCGGGTAGCCTCTCTTGGAGGGCGGCCAGGGTGCCTTCGGGCGTGGCCGTGCGCGGGTTCAGCTCATACACGGCCAGCTCATGGGACCAGTCGGGGCCCGCCGGCGTGGAAGGCTCGCGGAGCCTCTTCAAGCGGTCACGCCTCCTCGCCCAGCTCCGCCACCAGGGCGTCGGTGCTGGGGATGTCGGCCATGGAGCTTCCGTAGTGGACCCCGCGCACGATGCCCTGCCGGTCCACGGCGACCGCGGCGGGCTGCCGGCCGAGCTTCAGCAAGCTGACTTCCTGAGCGTACCGGTCGAGGACGTGCTTTTCCGGGTCGGCCAGTCCGGGGAAGGGCAGGTCTTCCTTCCGCCAGTACGCTTCGAACTTGCCTGGGGGATCCGGCCCGATGGCGAGCACCTCTATTCCCTTGGCCCGAAGCTCGGAGTACTCCTCGCGCAACTGCGCGAGATGCCGGCGGCAAAAGGGTCAAGCGAAGCCGCGGAGCAGCACCACCAGGACCGCCGCCTCGCCCCGGTAGTCGCTGAGCCGGACGGTCCGGCCCCGGGTGTCTTCCAGCTCGAAGTCGGGCGCCCGGTCGCCGGGCTGAAGCGCACGGTCTGGCATTGGGGCGGCTCCCTTCTGGCGTGCCGTGGATCCCTTCCGCCGGCTGCCGCCAACGCCCTCCGTGCGGGCGCTCGTTGGGCGCCGAGGCTGGGAGCTGAAGCCCCCGCGAGCTAGCGATCCCCGGCATCGACGATGGGTACATGGATCTCGACTCTCGGCGTCCTACCTGCCGCGGGGCCGACGAACCTCTCGTACACCGGCCGGCTCTCATCGCGCTGATAACCGTACTCATCCAGCCACTTGGCCAGGACCGCGCTCCAGCCCATGGCCAGGATGCTCTGGTCGCATCGGAAGACCGCCTCAGGGCCGCTCGGCACTCGCAGTACCTTGAGTCCGTCGGGCGCCACCAGCTCGGGATCCACCCGCATCCCCACGATCAGGTCGCCCCGCTGGTACCCCTCCAGCTTGCAGTAGACGCCGTAGTAGTCTTCCTCAAGGCTCGCCGCCCTGATCTCATCGCAGTGGTCGCTGAACTCGCCGCACCACGCGTCGCTGTGGTCGAGGCGTAGGGGCGGCTGGTCGAGCTCGACTCCGAGCACGTGAAAGCCGTCACACAGATCGATCTGATGCCGCATGGATCGCACTCCTCTCATGTGGCTCGCTGAGGTACGCGGGTGCGTCTAGTCCCACACCTGCCGGAACTGACAGGCCGCCGATGGGCTACGGAATACCAGCAGCGATGCCCCCGCCAAGGCGTAAGCCGCGGCGGCGACCGATTCCCAGAGGGTGGCTCTCGTAGACTGGTCGCCCCACTCGGGCTGGTCGTCGGCCGAAGCCCGGGCCTCCTTGGTGCGCCAGGTCTCGGGGCCGATGAACACGGCCATCGGCTGGGCGAGCTTGTCGTCGCCCCGCAGTGCCGCCTGGCGCGAGCGCTCCATGATGGAGTAGGTGTACTCCAGGCCGTAGCCCAGGCCACTGGTCAGGTGATGCATGACGATCCGGTCCAGGGGAAGGCCGGTATCCTCGATGAGTATGTTGAGCTGCTTGGCCAGGTTCATGTCGATGGGCGTCTCGGCGAGCAGGCAGTGGTCGAAGGCCTGGGCCGCCGTGGCCAGGGTGCGGTAGTTGCGCTCCTCGGCGGTGCCGATCAGGCACCGGCGTCCCGCCAGTGCTTCGGCCACCACGGGGATGACCTCGGTCTCCCGGTCCGCGCTGCCGTCGCCGACGACGACCAGGGGTAGGTCGATCTCGCCGGCGAAGCGCTTGGCTACCTCGGCGCACTCCTCGGGCGACCGCCCCTCAAGGGCGGGATCGGAACCCGCCAGCCGCAGGCATATGGCGTCGGGGTCGACCTTGTCGATGAGGGCCTTGGCCCATTCCACCGGGTCGTCCAAGGATCCACCGATGTCCTCGGTCAGGCAGCCGGGCCAGTCGCCCGGCGCCGTGTCCCACACCTCCATGCACACGGCCACGTCGGGCCGCTCCTCGGGGGAGCCCAGGGGGATGTCCGCGGCTCCTCCCAGGGTAAGGGGTTGCTCGCCATCATCGGCTCCGCCGATGGTGACGGTGAGCTCTTGCTTCGTTGATGCACTCATGGGTCGATCCGCCTTTCGTCAAACGCGCGCCGGCTCGGGCTCAAGCACGGCGTCGGCGACCTGGGAGATAGCACGCCACCAGGCGGCGCCTCGGGGGATTCGGGATACGGGATCGCCCGCTTCCGCGGCCTGCCACAGCTCCTCAGACCACGGCACCAGGCATAGGCTGTCATGGGGGATCTCCTCGACCTCGTGGAGGATCGCCTCGCTGGGATCCCCTCGCACGCCGTTCAGCACTAGGATCGTGCGGCCGATGGCCAGCTCCTGAGCGGCGCTGGTCTCCACCACTCGGCGGGCGCTCGCCAGTCCGACGCGGTTGGGCTGAGCGACGACGAGGAGAACGTCCACGTCCTCGGTGGTCCGCCGGCTCAGATGCTCCAAGCCCGCCTCGTTATCCATGACCACGGCACGGTAGCCCCGGCCTAGCCGGCCCAGCTCTTTGCGTAGCAGGTTGTTGACCGCGCAGTAGCAGCCCGCCCCCTCGGGCCGGCCCATGACCAGCAGGTCGAAGCCCTCATGCTCCACCAGGGCCTCCTGCATGCGAAGCTCCAGATACTCGGGCCGGCTCATGCCCGCGGGGGGTTGCCGCTCCTCCCGGATCTCGGCCACGGTATCGGCCGGCTCGCAGGCCAAGGCGAAGCAGAGGGTCCAGTTCGGGTCGGCATCCACGGCGAGAACCGGGGTCTCTTCCCGGGCGATGAACTCGGCGATGAGTCCCGACGCGACGGAGGTCTTGCCACTGCCGCCCTTGCCGGCTACGGCGATTTTGGTACTCATGATTCCGCCGTCACCTCCTCGGCGCCCCGGGCCACGCTGGGGAACCGGCCTTGATCGGTATGGGGGAGGAAGAGGGAGGCGGTGTAGCTGTCCATGTACTCGGGGACCTGCCCCAAGTCGATGGGCGTGATCCCGCTGGCGATCTCCTCCGCTCGGTCGCCGGCATCGTCGTGGAGGAGGCAGCTCATGGCGCCGCCCAGAGAGGTGTTACCCACGAAGTGGATCCGGTCCCTGGGCACGTCGGGCATCAGGCCGATGCGAACGACGCTCTCGGCGTCCAGTCTGGAGCCGAGGCCGCCGGCGAGCATGATGGATCCGATGTCGGTCAGGTCCATCCCCACGGTGGTGGCCAAGGTCTCGACGGCGGCGAAGATGGCGCCCTTGGCCTGGATGAGGTTCCGTATGTCCGTCTGGCTGATGTGGAGCTCGCGTCCGCCTGAGGCCTGAGCTTCGGACGGAGTCACGAGCCGGTAGTAGGCCTCCGACCCGTCGCCGCCCACTCGGGGACTGGCGTCGGCGAGGAGCTCGCCCGCCGGGGTGACGACGCCCGTCCGCTGAAGCTCGGCGACCAGGTCGACGAGACCCGTGCCGCACACGCAGTCGGGGCTTGCATCACCGATGATGTCGAGTCCAGGGGCGTCCTCGGGGTCGGCGATGGTGACCGCCTCCACGGCGCCCGGCACGGCGGGCCCGCCGCACTCGATCCCGCCACCCTCCAGGCACGGACCCGCCGAGGCCGCGGTGCCCATCATCCAGTCGGCGCAGCCCATGACCATCTCGCCATTGGTGCCGAGGTCGACGAGGAGGGTGGGCTCGGCGGCGTGGTCAAGCCCCGTGGCGAGCACACCCGCCACGATGTCGCCGCCCACGTAGCTGGAGATGCCCGGCAGCACGCGGAGCTGGGCCTCGGGGTGTAGCTCCAGGCCCATATCCCATGCGCGAAGGGGCGGGAGGCGGTGAGCGACCGGCACGTAAGGCGCGAGTCGCAGGTACTTGGGCGGCAGGCCGACCAGCAGGTGGATCATGGTGGGGTTGCCCGAGACGACCACATCATGCACGTCGCTCAGGCTGCCCCCACGCCGCTCGCACAACCGGGCGGCCAGGGCCTCGATGGCCCCGGCGGCGAGCTCCTGCTGCTCCCGAACGCCTCCGCGGTTGGCGGCGATGATGCGAGAGATGACGTCGGGCCCGTGGGTCACCTGAGGGTTCAGGGCCGTCAGGCACCCCAGGGTCTCGCCCGAGTCGAGGTCGGCCAGGGCGACGGTCAGCCCGGTGGTGCCCAGGTCCACGGCCAAGCCCCAGACCTTCCGGGGCTCGGATGCGGGTAGGATGGCCGTCAGTGAGTCAACGTCGCCGGCGCTTCGGGCCACGATGGCCGTGGCCGAGCCGTCATCCTCCCTTACGGCCGAGGGCAAGTCTGTCAGCGCGCTGAGCGTGGGCTCCACCCGCTGGACTCCCTCATCGGCGAGGGCTTGCTCCAGGGCATCCCAGTCACTCAGGCCCGCCCGCTCCTCGGCCGAGGCTACGTCCAGCGGCACGGCCCGAACTCGAGGCGATCCCGATGGATCGGGGAAGTCGATGGGGCCTGCTTTGTGGGCCACATGGCCGTTGCCACTGGGCTCCATGCGCGAGGCCGAGGGGAGGTGTACGTGAAGATCGGCCCCCACCTCCTCCTGGCATGCCAGGACTTGGCGCGCCTCACCCTTGGGCGAGTCCTTGATCAGCACCAGGCAGCGTCCACAGGTTCCGTCGCCACCGCACGGGTTGAAGATGTGCACGCCGGCGCGGCCCAGGGCTGAGAGGATCGACTCGCCGCTCCGGGCTCGGACCTTCCGGCCGGCGGGGGTCACCTGGAGGATGTACTCGCGTGGTCTATCCATCGCTAGCACTCCCCTCCGGAGTCTTCGCTTCGGCCAGCTCCCTCAGGAAGCCGGGGATGCCCGTGGCTTCCCTGGGGCCGACGCGTACGCTCCATCCCGTCTCGTCCTCCACATCGCCTTGGATCACCGCGACCTGGCCGGGGAGCACGAGCTCCCGGGTCTCCAGGCGCTCCTCGGCCTTGGACTCATTGATCGCCTTGGCGATGGTCGAGCCCTCGAACTGACCCGCGGCCCATGCCGTGAGGACGGACTGGCCCTCGGAATCGGTGACCAGGATCCACGCGGGAACCTTGGCCGCCTCCACCTCGGGCTCCACGCTATAGTAGGTAAGGGCGAAGTCGGTGGTGACCAGTACCGGCGCGTCGGGGCCGGGGTCGCCGACGGCGTGCAGGCCGGCCTCGACCGTTGCCGGCGCTTGGGGATCGGCGTAGATGCTCTGGACCAAGGCGGCCAAGGGGAAGAGCAGGGCCGGATCGGTGGAGTCCACGATCACCAGCCCGGCGTAGCGGCAGAGGGCCGCGGCCGCGCGTAGGATGTCCAGGGGCTCCGAGCCGGCCTTGGTCAGGAGTGGGTACCCGGCCGAGCGATCCCCGTCCTCCACGGCGCGCCGGCGCAGGGCCGTCAGGTTCGTCACCAGGTCCAGGGCTCCGCAGCCCGAGACCTCCAGTAGTAGGTTCTCGCAGCCGGCCTCCTTCGCCGAGTCGGCGAGCTTCACCAGGCCATCGACTTCGGGTGCCACCAGAGTCAGCGGGGCTTCCGTCTGTTTGCCCAGCTTAGTGAAGGCGTCGAGGCGCGACTCATCGACTCCCAGGAGCACCGGCTTGCTACGCTTGAGTGCATCCTCGCACTCGGCGAGCACGTCGGCGTCGGTGCACAGGAGCAGAGGCGCCAGGCCGGCGTCCTCGGCGAGCTGTAGCCCATGGCGGACGTCCTCGGCGGTGGCTCCCTGGCCGCACATGAAGGCCGCGGCGGTCACGCCGATCTCCTCGCCGATGCGCTCGAAGGTCAGGGCCTTGATCTCCTCGACCCGGCTCGTCACCTCGGCCTGATCGCCGCCCTCGACGGGCACTGAGACGGCCAGGACCGTGGGCTGGACGAACTTGCTCTCATGGCGGTAGATCTCTTTCTCGCCGCCCAGCTCCAGCGGCGCCGCTTCGGGCCCCGCCGTGACCCGAAGGACGGGCGGCAGGGATGACTCGAGGAGTACGTCCTTGGCCTCGTCGGAGAGATGGGGGCAGTCCGATGCCACCTCCTGGCCCGAGGCGATGCCCAAGGCGAAGGCCAGGCACGTCGGCTTCCCGCAATCCTTGCAGTTGGTTTGTGGAAGTAGAGCGTAGATCTCTAGGCCGGTCATGGTCGGCCACCTTTCGTCGGAAGCTAGATGAGGGATCCCATGGTCACCGCGGGGTGGTCGTGTTTCTGGAGGTGTTCCTGAAGCTCTTCTAGGTTGGTGGCCACGGTCTCGTCGGCGATGCGGTCCAGGAGATCGGGGATGCCCAGGTCCTCGGCCCGCTCCTGCAGCTCGGCGCGCATCTCGGCCTTGAGCTCCGAGGGCATCCAGACCACTCGGGCCAGACCGCCCTCGGCGCGGATGAACTTGGGGCTGGCCAGGTACTTCTTGGCTACGCCCATGAATCCGGGGCTCTGGACTCCGCCGCCTACGGTCCCCGCGAGTAGGCCGAAGGACATGCCCTGGGGCGTATCGTCGGGGAACTCGCGATGGACGACCAGCACGCCGTTCACCTCGGGCACCACCGAGAGGATGCACTCGAAGCAGCCACAGCTCGTCTCGGGGAACGTCATCATGGAGTAGGCATGGAAGCGGTCGATGGTATCGTTCGAGGCGCCCGTGATGAAGTCGTTGACGCCCTGCCACTCCCCGCGCTCCTCGTCCAGCACCTCGCCCTTGGCCACGGGCTGGTTCGGCCCGGTGGGATCCATCTCGTGGGAGACCTTGGCGTCGAGCCAGGTGTACGCGCCACACAGGCCCATGCGCTCGGGCTTGACGATGCAGACGTGGTTGGGTGCGAAGGACTGGCAGAGGGCGCAGGAGTAGAACTCGGACACGCTCTCGTCGGTCATCTCGGCCATGCGGGCATCGCGCTCGGTATAGGACTCCCGCGCCCGGGCCAGCGGCTCGGACAGCTTATCGCCATCGGTGATGACCGTTACGGCGACCCGGTCGACGAACTCGCCGAAGCTGCGGTGCATCATGGCGTGGATGGCCTTGCCGACATGCTCCAGCCGGAAGCCCGAGCCATAGGCCGACTTACCGATGCGAACCCATAGCGACTCTCGCTGGCCCATGTGCATGACGCCACAGATGTAGTTCACGAAAGTGTGGATGTGGCGCTCCAGGACCGACTCGTACGAGGTGACCATGTTTCGGCCAGCCACCCGAACGATCAGGCCCAGGGGCAGGGCGTCACCGGGCTGGACCTCGTCGATGTCCTTGCCGACGATCTCCACGTCGCCATCCTCGATCTCGTCCATGTCCACGGCGTAGAGGTGCTCGAAGGCCTGGGTGTACTTCCCGCCAAACTGGGCCTGGAGGTCCTCCTTGCGCACTCGCTCGCCCTCGAAGGCGGGCCCGAACATGACGGGCACATCGACCTCGGCAACCTGCACCTTGATGCCCCGGGCCTCGGAGGCCGTCTGCACCATAGCCGAGGGATCGACCTCGGAGGTGAGGGCGGGGCCCGGCGATTCGGGCAGATCCTCCAGGGTGGGGACCGGCTGGTCGGAGACCACGGGCACCCCGAAGGTGATGGCCGACGCGGCCAGGGCCACGGCTTCGGGCGTCAGCTCGCCCAGGGCCACGGCGCACGCGGGTACGCGCTCCCGGCAGTAGTCGATGTTCGCCTCGGCGTTGCCGATCTCGCCCCGGCCGTAGATCAGTGCCGCACGCACCATGAAGTTCAGCGCATAGGCCACGGAGGAAAGGTCGGGCGATAGGGGCACCACGAAGGTGTCGGGCGTGGCGTCCACGCCCTCGCTTCGGAGCTGCTCCAGGGCGTCGGTCCCGTTGCTCCGGCCGCCCAGGGCGACGATCATCTGCCGCTCCTGGCCCCGGCGGACGATCTCGACCGTATCGGCGCTATCGGCCGAGGCGCCCAGTATCAGAGTGATCCCCGCGATCCGGCCGTCCACGAGCTGGACGCCCAGGGCGCGCAGAAGCTCGTCGGGCAGGAACCCCAGCCAGCCGTCGCCGGCGGCCGGGCCATCGAGGTTCTCGAGGCAGGCGATCAGCTCTTGGGTCAGGGCGGCGGAGATACCGATCCGCTCCACGGGTGACCAGTCGCGGCCGCCCACCTTGTCGCTGCCGTCGGCGATGCCCCGGAAGCGCTCGATGAGGGCGGGTAGGTCGCTCCCCTTGACGGCCTCGTCGCCACAGATGGCTTGGAGCAGGGGGAGCCCGTGAGCGGTGCCCTTGAAGGCGACGGCGGTGCCGCCGTCCACATTCGCGGCTCGCTCCTCGGCGGTCTTCAGGAGGGCTTGGCTGCCCTTCCCGGCTAGGTCGAGTACATCTGCTATCTCCATGAGTGCGTCACTCCTATGCGTACGTGATCGGCGGCGCGCGAACCCGTCGGGTGCGTGCCGGCTACCCACAAGCAGCGGGGCAGCGATGGGAATGTGCGTCAGTGGAAGCTATAGTCGGGCGCGTATCGCGTCGGCGGCTTCGCGGGTACGGGCGATCATCGTCTCCGCGGTCTGGACGTCGAGGGTGCCGGCGCCACAACTGGGCGTTATCAGGACGGACCGCTGGAGCAGGTCCTTCGGCAAGCCCTTGGCCGCCAGTTTGTCTACGCTGTCGAAGAAGTGTTGGACGCAGTCGTCGGTGCTCGTCTCGTTCACTGCGTCGGAGCTGGGCACCAGGCCCCAAGCGAGGGTGCCGCCCCGCTCCAGGAAGCCCCGTAGGGCGTCGGGGTACAGTAGCATGCCCTGGAGGTACTCGTAGGCATCGAAGTTCACGATGTCCGCCCCCGTATCCATGACGAGGGACCAGTCGGTGTTGCCGCAGCAATGGATGCCGACCAGGGCACCCTCCTCCTGGGTGGCGCTAACGACCTGGCTGATGAGGTCCACGGCCCGGTCGGGAGTCACGGGCATGTAGCCTGACCCCAGGGCCGAGAGGTAGGGCTCGTCGAAGAAGATGATAACCTTGCGGCCCGTCTGCTGGGACAGCCTGGCCGCTTGCCAGCGAGCCTGGGCCGCCAAGCCCTTCACGGTGGCATCGGCCATCTGATCGTTGTGGAGGACCGCCTGGTCCTTGGCGTCCGTCACGGACAGCCCGTAGCTGATGGGGCCGGTGACCTGGCCTTTGACGTAATGCCCGTTGGCGTCGGTCGCCGCGAGCGCGTCGAGGAGGGTGTAGAACCCTGGCGCATAGTCCTCGGCCAGGGCGAAGTACTCCCAATCCCCCGCCATGATGGCCTCGTAGAACTCGGTGAGCTCCTCGAGACACTCCTCGGGCGCCTGGCTCTTGGGCGCGCCCTTGCCCGACCACTCCACGCCCGGCAGAGGGGGGGAGTATTGGGTGTACATCTGCTCTTTGGCATCACGTCTGGGGAGCTGAGGCCAGATGGGGATCTCGGGTAGGGCCTCAACTATGGCGCTGACCGCCCTTTGTGGATCCGTATGGGGCAGGCTGCCGATTAGCGTCGGTAAGCATCTGAAAGCTGGGTCATCAGCCAGGGGTCATCCAGTCCCTTCCTTGGATACATCTTCCCTCCCCCATTGCACATAATGCATACAAAGTGCCCGCAGCAACCAAGTGCCGCTACGATGGCGCACTATACTGAGCAATGGGCGAATTGGTCTTCTTTAATTATGGCCCCTGTACAGTACTACCAATCCGACATCGCGTCAAACGCGCCTCGATAGGCCGCTCGCTATCGCCCGCGTCCGGTACCGGCGCCTCGGGCGGGAGTCCGGCGGGATGCGGGGGACGCTATGGCTGCTCGTCCAGCCACTCCAGCCGCCGGAGCGCTTCCTCCATCCCTGGGGACACCTCGAGAGCCTTCTCGAGGGTTTCCCGAGCGGCGGCGTGGTTGTCCGTCTCGATGAACAGCTCCGCCAGGAGGGGATAGGGGGCCGCGTGGGACGGATCGGCCCTGATCGCCTCGCGAAGCGCGTGCATCGCGCTCTCCGTGTCCCGCGCCTTGCGGTAGAGACGGCCGAACTCCAGGTAGATGGTGGACAGCAATGCCGGGTCGGACCGAGGACACGCATCAAGCGCGAGGGCCAGATGCTCCTCCGCCTCAGCGAAACGGTCGAGCCCGCGGAGGCATATGCCGATGTTGGTGAGCACCCACGGGGCCTCATACCCCCAGGCGAGGGCTTCCTCGAAGGTGGCGAGAGCCGCGGTCAGGTCCCAGGCCCCCAGTTGGGCTTGGGCCTTCGCCCAGTAGGAGTCTGCCAGATCGACGCCCCGCGCGATGGCATCGTCGCAGAAGGCCACTGGCTCCGCCATGTCGTGCCACCCCCACAGTACGCGCTCCGCCATCAGCCGGGACGGGTCCGGCAGCGGCTGTATCTGGTACTCCTCCCCCGTACGGACCAGGTAGCCGCTCAGCTCCGCGCAGAGCCGAGCCAGCACCGACCCCAGACTCTCGGACTCGATCTCCATGTTCAGGCGGACGTCCCGCGCGGACAGCTCCCGGGCAAGGAGCGGCCCCAGCTCAAGAGGAGTACGCTCTCTGCTGGCGCAGAGAAGCCCGGATACCCTTTCGACAGCCTCCTCTGGAGTCGCCTCGCTCAGGCTCAGGTCCACCTCCTCCGGCAGCGCGTGGAAGAGGGGTTGGTAACCTGGGTAGCCGTCGACGTATCCCCGATCATCAGGCAGCCGCGCAAGCACGTCGAGCAGATCCTCCTGTGTGTCCTCTGGCAACAGGCGGATCACAATCTCCTCGATGGTCGCCTCTTGCCTGTCGAGCAGCCCTAGTCTGTGGATCTCCGTGAGCGTCGTTACCGGTCGTGGCACCGCGGGAGTTCCGTCGATCGTGAGCATGTTGAACTGCATTCGGGGGAAGGTCGCGTACAGTGGATCACGCCGCCAGTCGCCTTCCAGCAAGGCGACGTGGAAAGGGCCTCCCTGAAGCCATGCCGGCCACCTCTGCCCGAGGTTGAACTGAGCTTCACGAGAAAGCCGCCACCGGGCCATCGCGGCGTGGATCCCGAGCTTGAGATCCCCACGCTCCCCTGCCTGCTGTGCCAGGTCAAGAACCAGGGAGTTCATGGCGGAGTCCCGCTGGCTGTTCAGAGCGTTGAGCGCATCGAGCTCCTCACGCGAGGCGGGAGGCGTACGCACGACCCGAGCCGTGCCATCGGGCCCGACGGGCAGCACTCCCAGATCGGCCGCCTCGCCGCCCAGGGTGACCTGGCTCGTCAGGTGAGCATCCAGGACGATGCCGTCGAAGCCCACCTCCTCGGCGGCGAATGCGGTAACCAGATGTGTGAGCAGGTCGCTGAGATCCGGATGAAACACCGAGGCGAAGCTGCTCTCGGTGGGATCTTCGCCCTCGATGGGCAGCGCTTTGAGCGCCGACAGGGGGCCGGAGAGGGGGTCGGTCAGAGCTGACTCCGCACGGTGCCACTCGAGGAGGTCGAAGACGGCGTAGGTGCTCACCCCTTTGGCCTCTACCTGGGCGATGAACTCGGCGAGGGCCTCGGTGCTATCCGCCAGCTCCAGGGTGGGCAGTGGTGAGCCGTTGACGGGACAGATGGTGTGCCCATCGGAGAGAACGTACATATAGAGCGTGCGGCATCTGCCCGTCTCGATGGCCGCCTGGATCGCGGCTAGGCCGCTCTGAAGATTGTCCTCGTCGCCTTGCCACAGACTCCAATCGACCAGCAGCCCCGCTTGGCAATCGACCTCCGCGTTGATCCATGCCCCGGGCTCGGGCGGCGGGAGTGCGCTGGCGGGCGCCAACGGCATCAGGCACAGGGCAACTAAGCCGGCAAGCGGAGTGCGGCGGGTTCGTCCCTGCATTATCCTGCCCTTCCTCGGGGACGGGAGGAGGCAGCGCTAGCTGGCCGGGTCAGACATAGCCTGGCGCCCGGCTGAGATACGAGGCGCTCGCCGCGGCCATCGTTGCTTGCAGCGCGCCTCTGGTGCCCGGTGTTCTCGGCGAGGTACCCCTTGGCGGGGTGCTCCCCAGCGGAGCCCATACCCATCTCCCTCCCTCACCGACACTTCGGTCACGCGGCGATGACCTCCTTGTGCCGTCGAGCGTGTCGTCGAGTGGGCCCCGAGCATCATGCCGGCGGCGGACGGACGGGCTCGGCATGCGATCCGCTGGGCGCCGTGGCGCCCGCTATCCCTGAGGCGGATGGACCAGGCTCGGAGTCATGGTCCGTGCTCCCTGAGTTGTGGGTGAGGACCAGCCGCTAGTTTGCGGGGCGAGCGCTAGCGAGGGAAGCCACGGTGCACCGAAAATCGATGGTAACATCGTCGTAGGGGGGACCTCTGTACGTGTGAGTCGAGCAAGGCACGCCGTACAGGAGGGGTACGCCTGTGGAGGATGCAGCACTGGTCGCCAGGTCTCTGACCGGCGATACGGCGGCATTCGATGAGCTGGCCTCGAGGCATCGGCGACCGGCGCTGGCCATGGCCATCGGCATGATGGGCGAGCTGGCCACCGCCGAGGACATCGTCCAGGACGCCTTCGCCATCGCCTTCGAGAAGCTGCGGCACCTTCGGGAGCCGGAGAAGTTCCGCTCATGGCTGTTCACTATCGTGCGGAGGCTCTGCGCCAAGGAGATCCGGCGCGGTCCCAAGGAGACCTCCCTGGACCGTGTGCCCGATCCCCCGGCCCCGGACCTGGAGATGAGCGATGTGGAGAACCAGGTCCTGAAGGCGATCGAGTCACTGCCCCAGGCCTACCGGGAGCTGCTCTCCGCGCGGTACATCGCGGAGATGTCCTATGAAGACATGGCGGCCCTCTATGAGGTGCCCGAGGGAACGGTGCGGGTGAGAGTGTTCCGGGCGAAGCAGCGGCTGCGGTCGCGCCTAGCCAGCCTGGAGCGGGAGATGACGGAGGCGACACGCTGTGAGCTGCAATGAGACGTGGGGAGAGCTGATATCCGCGCTGGAGGATGGGGAGCTGCGGCCCGAAGAGGCCCAGCGCGTCCGTGAGCACCTGCGTGGCTGCGCCGAATGCACCGAGTACCGCGCTGCCCTCGTGCGGGACCGCAGCCAGTACCGGGAGACCCTCCTGCGAGCCGCGGACTCCGTGCGCGGCGCCGCCCCCGCTCCCGCCGGAACCGACGAGCAGCCCCGCAGCCAATGGGGCTGGCGCCAGTCGTTGTACGTCTTCGCCGCCGTGACCGCCGGGCTCGCCGTCGGCATCCTCATCACGAGTATGCTCACCGACGGACGGGTGATCGAGGTGGGCCAGATCACCGCCGCCATGGGCCATGTGGAGGTACGCAACTCGGGCCAGCATTACCTGGATGTGGAGGAAGGGGTACGGGTCCAGGTCCGGGTGCCCGATGAGGACGCCCAAGGCGCCTCACTCTCCACCGGCCGAACGGGCGCGGCCGTGGTCGGCCTCGATGGCGCAGGGGACCTGGAGGTGGGGCCCGAGAGCGAGGTCGTGGTTCTATCGGAGGATGAGGTCCGGCTGGACCGAGGCTGGGTGACGGCACGGCTCCATCCGCGGCCCCCGGGCGACGAGTTCTCCATCTCCACTGCCCGGGGTGACTATGTAGCCGTTGGCACCCGGTATACCGTTCAGATCGAGGACGACCGGGACTGGCTCCTGGTCGACCAAGGCGTGGTGGAGGCCCGCCCCCCGGAGGGCGAGGCGCGCCGGGTTGAGGGCGCCGCCGACCCCACGGGCAGCGACCCGCGGGCGGTGTCCATGGACGGCGCCGGCCCCGCTCCCGAGAAGGATGCCTCGGCAATGCCCGCACGGATCTCCATCCTCCAGACGCACGGCATCGATCCCGTGGCGCCGCTGGCGGCGAAGGGCCTGGGCGACGAGCCGTAGAAACGCCAGGGGCGCCTGACTCTGGTGGTGGGCGGAACGGGACGGGAGCCGATTCCCTTGCGACTTGCCCAGATCGGCGGCCACACCATCGGTGATGGTCGCCTCGCCTTCATCGCCGGCCCGTGTGTCATCGAATCCGAGGTCCACGTTCTGCGCATGGCCGATGCCCTGCGCGACCTCTTCGAGGCCGCCGGCGCCCCCTTCATCCTCAAGGCCTCCTTCGACAAGGCCAACCGGTCTTCGGTGGATTCCTTCCGGGGGCCGGGGATCGAGCGGGGCTTGGAGATCCTCGGCCGGCTGCGGGAGGAGTGCGGCGTTCCTGTGATCACGGACATTCATGTTCCCGATCAGGCCGCCCCCGCCGCCAGGGTCGTCGATGCCCTCCAGATCCCCGCCTTCCTCTGCCGGCAGACCGACCTACTGGTGGCCGCAGGCCGCACGGGGCTTCCCGTCAATGTCAAGAAGGGCCAGATGGTCCAGCCGGAGGTCATGGCCGAGGCGGCCCGCAAGGTGGAGGCGGGCGGCGAGAGCTCGGTCCTGCTGTGTGAGCGAGGCACCACCTTCGGGTACGGCAACCTGGTGGTCGACATGCGCGGCCTGGCGATCATGCGAGACCTGGGCTACCCCGTGGTCTTCGATGCCACCCACTCGGTGCAGCTTCCCAGCGCTTCGGGCAGCTCGTCGGGAGGCGATCGCCGCTTCGCGCCCGTGCTCGCCCGGGCCGCCGTGGGGGCGGGGGTGGACGCCGTGTTCATGGAAGTCCACGACCATCCCGACGCGGCCCTGTGCGATGGCCCGAACATGATCCCTCTCGATGACTTGGGTTCACTGGTCCACACGCTCCTCAGACTCCACGAGGCGAGGGGGCGAGGCGAATGACCGCTCTGCTGCTGGTGCTCGCGGTCCTGCCGCCGTACAACACGCCCGGCACCTCGGACCGGGTCGCCACCGTCCAGCTCGCGGGCACCCCTAGCGGAGCCCTTGTGGAGATCCGGGCACCCGACTCGGAGGCGTGGATCGTCGGCGGTATCGTGCCGGGCTTCGTCGCCGTCCACCTGGAGATGGACGGCTTCTACTCCTTCAGGTACCGGGCTCCGGGTCACTCACCCGCGGCACGGGTGATCCATCTGCGTGAGGGCGACCAGGCTCGGCTGGAGCTGAACCTGAGCCGGGACGCTCGGGAGCCGGTGTTCCATGGCACCTGGCTGGGCTTTATCCACGATGGCGACATCCGGGCCGTTCGGATGGTCGCCGAGGGCCGGGAGCGTCCCCAGCGCGTCCTCGTCGGCGGCGCCGACGCGAAGGTCTTCGACTGGCTGCCCGATGGGAGGGTCCTCTACCAGCGTGCCGGCGACGGCGCCTTGGTTCTCACCGATCTCGATGCCGGGGCGAGCCAGGAGACTCGGCCCGCCGGCGAGTTCCGGCTGATCCAGGGCCACCCCGACGGACTGCGCGCTCTCGGGCTGGACGGCTCCGGCAGGCCGGTTCTCTGCTTCCTGGAGACTGGTGAGGTCGAGCTTGTCGGCCCCGATGACGCATCCGGCGGCTGGGCGGCGCTGTCCCCCAAGGGCGACCGAGTGGCCATGCCCGCGCCCATCGAGGACGAGCCCGGCGATGTGGCGATCTACGAGCTGGCCGGTGGGCGGCTGGTCTCACGGGTCCGCTGGGAGGGCCGGGCGGCGCCGCCGGGCGAGGGCGAATTCATCGGCGGGGGAGACAGGCTACTTCTGGTACCATACCTGGGCGGGGAGTCGTCGAAGATGAGGCTGCTCAACCGCGATGCGGACCTGCTGTGGGTCGGCCCCGACTCTCTGCGGCGGGTCCGGGCCCACGCCGACGGCATTCACTTCGCCGCCCGGACCGACGACCGGGAGCCGCGGATCGTGTTCGGCATGCTCGGCTCCGAGGCGGTCATCGAGGTGGCTGAGGGGGCATCCCCCGACTGGGGACCGGCGCCTTAGCCCTGTCCCAGCCCCTCCAGATACGCCGCCAGTAGGTTCAGATTCTCCACGTACACGCTCATCTCGATCACCGGGATAGGGTCGTCGACGGGCTGGCCGCGGTGGTCGGTCCGCATGGTGATCCAGCGGCCCCGGTCATCCAGGGCATCGAGGACCGCCTGGACCTCGGCATCGGACACGGAGTCCGCGCCGCCAGCCGCACCCTCGGCTCGCAGCTCCTCCAGGGATAGGCTCAGGTCGGCCTCGATCGCCGCCAACCGATCGGTAAGATCGAACTTGAAGCCGTAGTGGGTCGGGAGGTCCGAGTCATCGTACGTGACCTCGTACTCGCGGTTGAAGTAGATCGGCCGGCTGGTGTTCAGCTCGTAGAACCGGGCCCACCGGCCGTCCTCGAGCTGGCTTGCCGGGAACCACTCCAGGGCCCGGGCCGCCGCATCGCGGTACCGCTCATCGCCCGTCTCGGCCCATAGGTCCACCAGCAGCTCCATGACGCCCACGCTCTCCAGGGAGCTGGCGGCGGGCATCTCGAACTTCCGGGCCCACGCGGGCCGCATCTCGAAGTCGTACTGCTGAGCCCAGACGGGATGGGGGTCGGGAAGCTGGGCCCGGAGCAGGAACTCGCCGCCGCGCAGGGCCGCCCCCTGGAGGGCTTCATCTCCATGCAGATCGTGGGCCAGGAGTAGCGTCCGGACGGACGTCTCCAGGGCCGCGTCATTGAGGGTGTACAGGAGCCAGTACTCTTTGATCCGCGGGAGATCGCGCCAGTCATCGGGCACGGCGGCGTCCAGCACGGGTCTGGGCTCGACGGGCCCATCGAACACCTGGGGCCATGCGCCAGCGGGGTACTGGGCGGCCAGGAGCGCAGTCATGCCCGCAACGAGGGCGTGATGGATGGCGGGATGCCCCCCCTTGAGGCGGTCATCCACCTCCAGCAGCAGCCGGAGCGCCGACTGGGTGATGTCGTCATCCAGAGTGGACAGGCTCCAGCGCTTGCCCGTATCGGTGTCACCGGCTTCGTACTCCCTGAGATAGTGAAGATGCCGATGGCTGGGCTCGCCGAAATCGATGAAGGCGTACCATCCGCCGGAGACCATCTGTCCCCATGCGAGAGCCTCGGCCGCTTGGGTGGCCAGCCGCAGGTAGCCCTCGTCGCCGGTGACATCGTACAGGCGCAGGTAGGCCATGCCCACGGCGGGGGTGCCGGGGGGCTGCACCCAAACGGTGGTCTCAGGGACGGGCGCACCCTCACCCGCCTGCTCCGAACCATCGGCGGCGTACCACCATAGGTAACCTCCCCGGTGGGAGAGCTCGGTCGAGGCGTGCGCCGTAGCCGCCTCCAGAGCGCTCCGCACCTCGGCCTCGGTGGGCGCGGCGAGTGCCGATGGGGCGAGCGTGAAGGCGATCAGGCCGATGACGAGGTGTGCTGGCTTCATTCCAGATGGACCTCCCGGGCGGCGTCCTACCTTTGCCTTCGCGGCAAGCGGCGGCCCGCCTCCGGATGATCACGAAGGGCCAGAGGCCGTCCCGCGGCGAATCCCTCCTCCATCTCGCGACCACGAGGAGCCTGATCATGACCGAAGCTTCGCCACTCTCCCGCCCGCTCTCGCGTACCTTCCCGCGGGTGCATACGATGCGCGAGCGCGCGGACCTGACCTACCGGATCCTGTCCGAGCGGCTGGACCTGATCCTGCCCCTGGCCATGGGCGATGCCGACCTGGACATGTGGATCATCCTGTGCCAGGAGGACGACCTGGACCCCATCCACCGAACCATGATCCCCCTCGACTGCTGGTGCCCCATCCTCCAGATGCTGGTGTTCGTGCGGACGCCCGAGGGCGTGCGCCGGGTGAACATCTCTGGCACCGACACCAAGGACCTGTACGAGCGACCGTACCGCGGTCAGCTCGAGGAAGAGCAGTGGAAGGCTCTCGCCGCCTTGGTGACCGAGACCGATCCCGGCCGCATCGGCGTGAACATCGGCGCCGTCCAGTGGTGTGGTGGCGGACTCACCCACAATCTGCTGACTCAGCTTAGGGAGCGGCTGCCCGAGCCGTACGCCGAGAGGCTGGTCTCCGCCGAGGTCGCGGCGACGCGCTGGGGGTCGACCCTGTCGCCCTTCCAGATCGAGGTGTACGAGCATGTCATCGGCGTGGCCCATCACCTGCTGGCCGACTGCTACAGCCGGGAAGCGGTAACGCCGGGGCTAACCACCACCGAGGACCTTCAGTGGTACTACTGGCAGCGGGCGGCGGACCTGGGCCTGGAGGTCTCCTTCCAGCCGTACTTCCACCGCTGGCGGAGCGAGGCTGCCATCGAGGCGTATGGCAAGGACGACAAGCCACTGCGCCCGGGCGACATGATCCACTCCGATGTGGGCATTAAGTACCTGGGGCTGAACAGCGACCACCAGCAGTGGGCCTACCTGCTCCGTCCGGGCGAGCGTGAGGCGCCCGAGGGCCTGCGCCGCCTCCTGTCCAAGGCGAACCACCTTCAGGATGTCTTCATGGACGAGTTCGCGGGGGGCCGCACGGGCAACGAGATGCTGGCGAGCATCCTCGAGCGGGCGCGGTCCGAGGGTGTCCCCAACCCCAAGGTCTACTCCCACTCCCTGGGCATGTTCCTCCATGAGCCCGGCCCGCTGATTGGGCTGCCCTGGGAGCAGGAGCGCTGCGAGGGCCGGGGCGACGTCGCCCTGGTGGAGGGCAACGCCTTCACCGCTGAGCTGGGCGTGCGTGACGTGGTTCCGGAGTGGGACGGCCAGGAGGTCGGCTTCGGCGTGGAGGAGGACGTGATCTTCCTCCACGGCCAGTGCCGCATGCTCCACGGCCGCCAGGAGCGGTTCTACCTGATCTGACGGGCGCGAAGGCTACTCCTCGAACCGGATCCGCACCGACCGAGCATGGGCGGTGAGCCCCTCGGCCTCGGCGAGGGTGATGATGTCCTGGGCGTCGGTCTTCAACGCGCCCAGGGAGTACTCGAGGACGGAGCTGCGGCGCATGAAATCTTCCACCCCCAGCGGCGAGGCGTACCGCGCCGTGCCTTCGGTCGGGAGCACATGGGAGGGGCCAGCCACGTAGTCGCCCACAGGCTCGGGCGTATGCTCACCCAAGAAGATGGCCCCCGCGGTGCGCAGGCCCTGTGAGACCTCTTCGGCATCCTCGCACAGGACCTCCAGGTGCTCCGGCGCGACGGCGTTGGCGACGGCCACGCAATCCTCCAGGCTCCGGCAGAGCACCAGCGCGCCACGCTCCCGGAGGGAGTCCAGAGCATGCTCGCCCCGCTCCAGCTCGGCGGTCTGGCGAGTGAGCTCGCGATGCACCGCCTGGGCGTGGTCTTCGGAAGGCGTGCAGAGGATCGCCGAGGACAGCTCGCCGTGCTCGGCCTGGCTCAGCAGGTCGGCGGCAACCCACGCCGGCGGAGCGTTTCCGTCGCTGATGATGAGCACATCCGATGGACCCGGTAGGGACTCGATCCCGACCTGGCCGAAGACCTCGCGCTTGGCCAGGGTGGTGTAGATGCTGCCGGGGCCGACGATCTTGTCGACCCGGGGGATGGTATCGGTGCCGAAGGCCATGGCGGCCACCGCCTGAGGCCCTCCGATCCGGAAGACCCGGTCCACTTGGGCCTCCTTGGCCGCTGCGAGAACCAGCTCCTGGACCTTGCCGTCCTCCTTCGCCGGGCAGACGACGACGATCTCATCCACGCCGGCGACCCTCGCGGGCACGGCGCACATGTACAGGGTGCTGGGCAGGGGCGGCGTGCCGGGCACGCAGACCCCGACCCGTTCGAGGGGCATCCAGCGCTGGCCGAGGGCGCGGTCGGCCTGGCGGTTCACCCATGACTCGGGGAGGGCCCGCTCATGGAAGCTCCGCACCTGGTCGCACGCCTTCTTGAGGGCCCGGCGCTGGTCATCGGGTAGGCTGTCGTGGGCGGCCTCGATCTCCGACTGCGGAACCTCGAACCCCTCGGGGGTGGCACTGGGCCAGTCGAACTTCCGCACGTACTCCACGAGGGCCTCATCGCCACGAGCCGCCACATCGCGGACGATGCGGGAGACCGCCTCGGTCTCCTCGGCGAACTTCAGGAACAGGGGCGGCCGAAGCTCGGCGGCGATGGCCTCCACCGAGGATTTCTCTGTGTCGTAGGTCCTGATATCGATGAGGTCGCTCATTGCCACTCTCCCGGTCCGCATAGGCTGGGTGGCTTGGGAGCATGGGAGAGCGTTCGGTAGCCGGTGCCTGTGACGATTCCCAGATCCTCGATCCGCACTCCGCCCAGGCCTTCGATGTAGATGCCCGGCTCGATGGTGATCGCGTTCCCCGCCACCAGGTCGTACCCCGGCCTCACATGGGGCGGATGCTTGGCGATCCCCAGCCCGTGCCCGAGGCCGTGGGTGAAGTACCCCCCATAGCCCGCCTCCTCGATGACCGACCGGGCCGCCCGGTCCACCTCGTCGCCGGTAACGCCGTGCCGCACGGCGGCGCACCCCGCCACCTGAGCCCGGTAGACGGTCTCGTAGATCCGCCTCTGCTCATCCGTCGCCTCGCCCAGCACGACGGTCCGGGTGAGGTCGGAGTTGTAGCCATCATACACGCAACCGAAGTCCACCTTCACCAAGTCGCCCTCCCGGAGCTGCCGGGAGGTGGGCGCGTGGTGGGGATACGCTGAGTTGGGCCCTGAGGCCACGATGGCGAACCCGTGGGCCTCGGCGCCCGCCTCGAGCTGCAGCTCGGCCAGCCGCTGGGCCAGGCGCATCTCAGTGGCTCCCGGGACCAGCTCCGATTGGACCTGCTCCCAAACCCTATCGGTGATCCGGCAGGCCTCGGCCATGGCCTCGATCTCGCCCTCATCCTTGACGGCCATGATGGGGTCGACGACGCCCGGGGCGGGCAGCAGATCCACGCCCGGCAAGGCTCGCTGCCAGTCGTGCAGACGGGCCACGGTCACGGCGTCGGAGTCGAAGGCGATCGGACCAGCGATGCCGCGCTCCTCGACGACGCCCGGTACCAGCTCTAGGCCCTGGCCGCCGATGATCGGCTCCACTCCGTGTGTCTTGTTCTTCGCCGCTGTGGCGTAGCGCCCGTCGGTGACGAGTAGCGCGCGGCCCTCGTCGATGATCAGGTCGCCGAAGGAGCCGGCGAAGCCGCACAGGTACCGGATGGCATCGCGCCGGGCGATGATGGCGCTGGCCGCGCCGATGTCGCTGAAGGTCTCGCGCAGGGCGTTGATACGCCGCGTGTAGTCCATGGTGGATCCTCGATTCGTCTTTTGCCGATGCTATAGCTGGCTACAGTATACGGCCTCAGCGAACCGAGGGCGCCGGGCTGGTGGCCACGATCCCCATGGCCGGCTAGCTCCATCGCTCCTCGTGCCGCGAGAAGACCTCGCTGAGGGAGAACCCGGCCCCCGTGTGCACCGCACGGCGCCATTCGATGATGATCATGATCGCGAACGCGACGAACATCAGCAGGTAGCGCAGCGTGACGCTCCACCAGGGCCCCGACCCCACCTCGGCTTCCTGCCCCCCGTCGGTGCCAGGGACCTGCATGTCCAGTCCGCCGTAGCTACCCGGCTTGCCTACGTCTCGGGTGTACCGAAGTGACTCACCCGTAAACACGGACCGCACTGACCACCAGAGGGGGAATGACACCAGGATCGCGAAGATGAGAAACACCCACGCGGCGCGGAGGTGCCGGACGGCCCTCAGGTAGTCCATGAAGGTATGGCGCTCCGGGGTCTCCTCGGATGGTCGCGCATCGCGGGCAAGTGGCTTGTAGCCACCGACCGCGCGGCTGGGAGTGCCCTCACGAGCTCGGCCGCAACGAGGGCACTCGGTGTCCAGATCGTGTAGTAGGTAGTCACAGCTCGGACATGTGGGCATTCCCAATGGGCCTCCTCTGGAAGGGCATCGTCCTAGGCGACTACGAGGGATGACCAGCAGAGGCCTTCCCGCACACTCCGTAGTTAGGAGGCCCTCGTCGGTGCCATGTTACATTGCGCGGGCCACCGAAGGCCGTTTTCTGCCCCGGCGCGAAACCGGGGCCTGCCTACGGGACAGAGGAGGCCGACATGCTCGGGAAGCAGACACCCACCATGGACTACGCCGGCGCTATGCGCGCCAGCGCTGAGGCGATGCGTGCCTACATGGAGTCCATCGCCAAGGACAAGAAGCTGGTAACGGCCCACGCCCAGTACCTGCGCAATCTGTACGAGGCCCTTATCAGCGCGGGCTTCGCTGAGGATCAGGCGCTGAAGATCGTCGCCTCGGGCACCATGCCGGGGTCGAAGTAGGAGCCACCAAGCGGAGCCGTGGCATTTGAGCCTGCTGGCGGGCCGCGCCTAGAACTTGCAAGGTGTGTAGGCCGTCTCCCCGGAACCCCATCCCACCGCCATCGATGACGGAGGGACCTCTATGCCACGACCGCTCAGCCGTGTCGCGCCCGAGTGGTGGGACTACACCACCCTCGACGCCGAGCTACTCGAGGATGCCGCCAAGCTCACCGCCGACGACCTGCTCGGCCTCTCCCGCGACGGGTTCCAGGTTCGCATGTTCGACACCCTCGAGGAGTTCTTCCTGGCCGAGGCCATGGAGTACATCGACGCCTGGAAGCAGGCCACGCCGGACAATCCCGTCGGCATTTGCGGCCCCATCGGCCCCGTGGAGCAGCTTCCCCTGGTCGCCCAGCTCGTGAACGCCATGGACCTCCGGCTCGGCGACGCCCACTTCTGGGGCATGGATGAGTGGATCATCGATGGCCAGGCCGTGGGGGCCGATCATCCGCTGTCCTTCGAGCGCGCCGATCGGGAGCTGTGCTTCGACCGCATCCGGCCCGAGCTGGTCATGCCCGACGCGAACCTGCACTTCCCCGGTACCGACAACTCGGCGTACATCGCGAGCTGGGAGGATGCCCGCTGCGCCGTAATGCAGGGCGGTCAGGGCGAGGTCAAGCACTGGGCCTTCAACGACCCGCCGAAGCGTGAGGGCGCTTATACTGATGATCCGCCCAGCCCCGAGGAGTACCGGGAGCAGGGCACCCGCGTCGTCGATCTCCATCCCCTCACCTTGGTGCAGAATGCTCGGACCTCGGCCTCGGGCAACCTGAGCATCGTCCCCTACCAGGCCGCCACCGTCGGGCCCAAGGAAACCTGGAAGGCCGAATGCGTCTCCATCTGGCATCCCGGGTACCACGACAACCCCTTCGGCATGAGGCTCTCGGCACTGATGATCGCCAGGAAGGTGCCCGACGCGAGCTGCCCCATGTCGCTCCTCGCCGACCATCCCAACGTCCGGTTCAGCTACTACCGCGGCGGCCTCGGCGAGTGTGACTACCGACCCTGAGGAGGACCCCTCTTGACGGCTGAACTGACCCCTGAAGATATCAAACTGAAGTTCCGGGAGCTGGCCGAAGCCCAGCCCCTCTGCGACCTGATCACGGTAAGCGAGGCGGGCATCGCCGTTCCCAGGCCCATGGGCACCGTGGCGCTGGAGGAGGACTACACCCTGTGGTTCGTGACCTACCTCAGCTCACGCAAGGTCGCCCATATCGGCGAGGAGCCTCGGGTGACCGTGTACTGGGAGCAGCGCGGTGCCGACATGGAGACCTGGACCTATGGCCAGCTCTACGGCACCGCGGAGATCCTCACCGACCAAGCTGTGCGCGACCGGTTCTGGAAGGACGAATGGACACGGTACTTCCCCGGCGGCAGCGAGGATCCCGAGATGGCCTTCATCAAGATCACCCCGACCGCCCTGGAGATGACTCTGGGCGGCGAGCAGGCCATGCGTACGGTTGAGTTCTAGAGCGGACTAGGGGGGCCACAGGGGGGCGCATTCGCCGACGGCGGTGCGACCCCATGCGGCCCCCCGAGCGTTTCGCGTCTAACCCGGCAGGACCGGGTCGCCAGGCTCCACGTTCTCCTGGACGATGGTATAGGTGATGGTCTTCTCTTCGCCGGCCATCACCGGCACATCGATGTAGAACAGGCTGTTGCTCTCCACCTCGCTGGGCTGGACGTCGCCCTCCAGGTGCCACTGGCCAACGGCGTACTCGGCGAGCCGGACGACCACATCGTCCTCGGTGTGGTTCTTCAGCTCGATCTCCCACTTGCGCATGGTGTTCCAGAGCACGCGCTCGGGCCGGTTCTCCGAGCCCTCAGGCACCTTGGTGAACTTCACGTCCAGGTCTCGGGATTCGAGCAGAGTACGCTCGACCTCGATATTGTTGGCGAACCCAACCAGGGTCTTGGACTCCTCGCCCCGGGGAACGTACGGCAGGCGCGACTCGCCCAGGAAGGTGTCGAGCTTGCCGCCCTCGCCCATCTCCTCGCCCGTTGCCAGGAAGGCCCGGGCCTTGCCGGGGAGCTGGGGGCCCGCTTCCACGGGCACCGTCCACTCGTAGATGAGCTGGACGCGGCCGTTCTCCACGTTCCGGTCGCTCAGGTACTTCTTGGTCAGGGGGTAGGTGACGTGATCGAGGATCAGCAGGTCCTTGCGCTCATCGCGCTCCAGGGGGGCGTGGATGGGCGGCGTGGCCCCGATCTCGACCGTCAGGTCATCCTGATCCATGCCGCTGCCGTTGTGGATCCGGGCGCGGCCCGTGAGGTCGACGGTGGTCTCGTCGAGGTCGGCTCGGGCGGCGTAGTCGATTCGCTCGATGTTCACGCCGCCCCTGATGGCGTAGCTGATGCGTAGGCGGTAGTTGCCCGCTTCATCGGCTCGGACCCACCAGATCAGGGCGTTCTGCCCCGATGGCGGTGTGGAGACGGCCAGAGTGGTGAGCATGTCGGCGCCGTCCACGGGGGTGAAGAGGATGGACTGGGCCACGATGGGCAGCCCCTCCCATGCCATCTCGACCTCGTTCAGGCCCTGCTCCAGGGCCACTACCCGCTCCTCCTCCATGAGGGACTGGCCGGCGTTGAAGTTGATCCGGACGTTCTCGCGCTGGGGCAGGAGCACCAGCTTGACCTTCGCCATGGAGGGCGCGGCCAGGGCTCCGAGGAGCAGCAATCCGGCTAGTAGGAGATGTCTCATCGTCACTTACGCTCCCTCCTCTGCGGGCGCCATGGTGGCGGGCGGAGTGGCCGCGCCCTCGCCCGGTGGTGGCGGTGCCGCGCTCTGCTCCGGCATGTCGTTCACGGCCGTTCCGTGGTACTCGTGGAAGGAAAACTCGGTGTTGAACACGCCCGTGAGAGCCTCCACCGTGGGCTCGAAGCGGATCAGCCGGGCCTCGATCTCCGCCGTGGGCGCGCCGACGACCACGTTGGGCGCGCCGGGCCTGGGGATGGTCAGCTCGAAGGTCCGGGCGATCTCGTCGCGGTTGCGGATCTCGATGGTGAAGTCGTTCTCCACCACCTTGCCCTGGACGTAGCCCGTATCGTTGAAGGCGAAGTCGCGCTTGAGCATACCCGTGTGCTTGGCCTCGATGACCACATCCTGCAGCACGCCCGCGGTGAACTCCACCTCCTGGCCTGTGCCGGCATACGGGAACTGACTCTGGCCCACGTAGACGAGGCGGCCCGTCTCATCGCGCTTGAACACCGCGATGGGGCCCTCGGGGAGGGGCGCGGTACCCAGGCCGTACTCCTCGGCATTGTTGATCTTGATTATGCGCTGTGCCGATGCCCCCGAGAAGCTGTTGCCGAAGCGGGCGATGACTTCGGGCTCGGCGGTGTCGGTCTCGGCGAACCGAAGCCGGGTGACCCAGCCGTCCAGGAGCGCCAGATCGGTGTCGAGATTGTAGCGCTCATGCTCGGAGGCCGACGCCGCAGCGATGGCGACGGCGTCGACGGAAGCGCCAAGGGCGTACCCGCCCATGCCCCCGCCCCCGGTGCCTGGGGCTGCTGCCGGCGGGGCGGCCTCCACGGCCATGTCTTCCATCATGGCCCCGCGGGCCAGGTGCTTGGGAGCGTCGTCGGCCGCCTCGGTCTCCAGGGCGACGACCTCCTCGATCAGCCGCACGCCGCCGGTCAGGAGGGACACACGCGCGCTCTCGTAGGCCTCTCCACTGTGGTTGGCGATGGAGAAGTCGGCGCTGAAGGTTCCTCCGGTCTCGGCGTTATTGAGGATGAGCGTGTACCCCGCGCTCCAGGTTAGGCCGCTAGTGAAGTACGTGACCTCCAGGGGAGCGGGCCCGTCGGCGGGGGCGGTGATGTGCCAGACCAGCGTGTTGGGCTGCTCCGGCGGGTACGTCGTTTCGGTCAGGGCGTAGCCCTCGCCGTCGCCGGCGATGCGGATCCTCACCGAGGTCGGATCGATATTCGTATCGGCCCACGAGAAGGCGATCTCGTTCTCGCCCTGGTGGAACCGGATGGTGCGCTGCTCCCGAACCAGGGTCAGGTCAACATCGCGGTAGATGATGACCTCGACCCCCTCTCGGGGCGGCACGGTGGAGAGCTCGATCTTGGCCGCCTGCGCCGCGGGTATCAGGCACCCGAGGGCAAGGGCCAGCCATAGGGGTCTCACAGGCAATCCACCTCCAAGGTTCTGCGCTGCGTAGCGGACCGGCCGCGAAGCGCCGGGCACACTTAGGTTAGCCTAAGCTATACCGTACGCCGTGAGAGGAGCCGGGACCTGCACGGTGGAATCACGGGTCGGCTGGAGGTATACCGTGTCCGAAGCGTCGCATCGAGACCGTCCATCCTGGGCTCGCTACTTGGCGCTACTGCTCGCCGCCGCCGGAGTGATCGGTTTGTCCATCGCGCTGAGCCGGGGCGATGGGTCGGTCGTGGCCGAGGAGGGGGCACCCTCCGCCCAGGAGATCATGTCCCTGGACCTCCAGGGCAAGATGCGGGTCTACGGCCGCCACGTACCGGCTATGCAGGGATCGGCCTTCACCAGTCCTTTCGGCTCCCCCGAAGAGCCAGGGCCCGCCGAGAAACGCAACCCCAGGCTGGCCGTCCGCTTGGCGGCACTAGAGCTCTTGAACGACGACCCCGACGGTGCCCGTGGCCTACTTCTCGGGGCCGAGGGGGATGAGCGCCTGGCCGAGCTGGCGGCCGGAGTCGGCGCCGAGCCCGACGCCCCCCTGATGGACGAGGCCCTGGATGCCAGCACCCGAGTGCAGCCCCTCTGGGCTCGACGGGCCATCCGGCTACACCTGCTCGACCGGGCGGGCAAGGAGGAAGCCCTGGCACGAGAGGAGGGCCTGATCGCCTCCGAGGCAGCGGAGACGCTCATCGGACCGGTGGTCGTGGGCGTGGGCTTCATGGTGGCTCTGGGCATCGGCATCATGGTCTGGCTGATCGGCGCGCCGGGGCTGGTGATCTGGTGGCTCACCCGGCGGTACTCCCAGCCAGCCGAGCCGGAGGTGCAACCGTACGCCTACCCCCGGCCCGAAGCCCTGCCGGCGACGGAAGCGGCTCCCGACGCGCCCGCGGCCGATGAAGTAGCCGATGACACCGCGCCCGACCGGGGCCCCACGCTCCTCACGGCGGCCGAGGTGCTGGTGGCCTTCTTCGGCGCCCAGCTCCTGGCGGGCCTTGGCTACCGGGCCCTGTCGCCGTCCGCGGCTTCGGCGCCGTACGCCCTTTTCCTCATCTACCTGACGGCCTCGGCCGCCGCGTGGGCGGTGGCTCGGTGGCGGCTGGGCCCGGACGTCCTCGCCGAGATGGGCTTTCGGTCCTGCCCCGCCTGGAAGCTGTACGCCTACCCGATGCTGGGTCTTGCGGCGCTGCTTCCCGTGTACCTGCTCGTGGCTTTCGTCATCAGCCAGTTCGCCGAGGCGCCGCCTCAGAGCACCAATCCCGCCCTGGGCCTTATGGCGGGACAGGATAGCTGGCTGGGGCGGATCGTCATGTTCGTCACCGTGGCCGTCGCCGCACCCCTGGCCGAGGAGGCCATGTTCCGGGGCGTGCTCTACGACTCCCTTCGGCCGCGCATCGGCGTCATCGGGGCGATCCTCGGCAGCTCCGCCGTGTTCGGACTGGTGCACCTGGACCCCATGGTCACGCCCCAGCTCATCCTCGTCGGTATCGCCGCCGCCATCCTGCGGGAGCTGTCCGACTCCATCTGGCCTTCTGTTATACTTCACGGTCTCGGGAATGGGGCGGTAACGGTGCTGGTGTTCCTACTGTCCGCATAGGCCCCAGGGGGTGAGCCATGCCGAGCTCCGATCTGGAATGCAGCCGCACAGAGGGCGGATCGCTACTGGCCCTCAAGGTCCTGCCGAGGGCTAGCCGCGACGAGCTGGTCGGCGTTCGTGATGGCCGGCTCTGTGTTCGCACCACCGCGCCGCCGGTCGATGGATCGGCCAACTCCCGTGTCGTCGCGTACTTGGCCAAGGCACTGGGGTTCCGCAAGTCCAGCCTGTCTATCGACTCGGGGGAGAAGTCCCGGGAGAAGACCCTGGCGATCCACGGCGCCGATCCCGCCCAGGTTCGAGCCGCCGTCGACGCCGCGCTGAAGGAGTAGACGCCGCCCCAGGAGGAGGGGATCGATCGTGAGAGCCGCTGTGCTGCATGGCGTGAAGGACCTGCGAGTGGAGGATGTACCCGAGCCGGGGCCGCGGGACCTCGGCCCGAGAGACTGCCTCGTGCGTATCCACGCCGTGGGGGTCTGTGGCTCCGATGTCCACTACTACGAGCACGGCAAGATCGGCCCCTTCGTGGTCGAGGAGCCACTGATTCTGGGCCATGAATGCTCGGGGACGGTGGAGGCGGTGGGTTCGGAGGTGGAGCGGATCAAGGAGGGCGACCGGGTGGCCATCGAGCCCGGCGTTCCGTGCCGCCGCTGCGAGTTCTGCCTCTCGGGCCGCTACAACCTATGCCGGGATGTGGTCTTCATGGCCACGCCACCAGTAGATGGGTCCTTCTGCGAGCGCGTCATCCACCCCGACGACTTCCTGTATCCCTTGCCCGAAGGCGTCAGCTTCGAGGAGGGCGCCATGGTCGAGCCCCTGGCCGTAGGCGTCTACGCCGCCCAGCGCGCGGGCATCCGGCCGGGCGATACGGTGGCCGTTCTCGGCTGCGGCA
>WJIW01000279.1 GCA_014730065.1 Armatimonadia bacterium
ACCTCCAGGCCACCGAGGACATGGGCATCATCCGCCAGGTGGCCACGGTGTCGCAGGGATGGACGGGCTGGAACAACGAGGGGACCATCTGGGAGGTGCCGCCCGCCGATTACCTGCAGCTCCTGGACCGCGGGGTCAGGTTCGTGGAGGGACTCGACCAAGACAGCCTCAGCGGCCAGATGCTCATACTGGACAACTGGAACGAGTGGGGTGAGGGTCACTACCTGGCGCCCTATCTCAACCATGGCTTCGGCTATGTGGACGCCATGCGCCAGGTGCTCACCAACGCGCCCGAGGAGCATGTCGATCTGCTGCCCACCGACCTGGGCATGGGACCGTATGACGAGGCGTACTATGAGTGGATCCGGCGCCAGACGGAGCTTCGGCGGCTGGGCCGCGAGGAAGCACGCAAGCCCGGGTGGGACGAAGAGGGCCTGATGGGATGGTGGGCCTTCGATGAGGAGCCCGGCGCCAAAGTGGCCCTGGATTACAGCGGCCGCAGGCACGGCGCGGTGATCTACGACGCCGAGCGGACCAACGGCGTGGAGGGGCGCGCCCTCGTCTGCGACGGCGGCGCGGCAGTGGTCAATGGCGGCGACTTCCTGAACCCCGGCGACCAGCTATCCATCGAGTGCTGGGCCTGGACCGATGAGCCAGACCAGGGGAACACCTGGATCGCGAACCGGGTCTATCTCACCGGCGACACCGGCTACCGTCTCGGCATCGTGAACGGCTGCCCGAGCTTCCAGGTGCCCGAGACGGCGTGGAGTCACCACTGCAACTCGCCCGATCCTCTGCCCCTAGGACGGTGGGTGCATCTGGCGGGGACATTCGATGGGGAGATCATCCGGCTGTACGTGGATGGTGAGGAAGTGGCCAGCATGGAGCGACCGGGCCCGGTGCGGCCCAATGCCCATCCCCTGACCCTGGGCAGCTACGAGGTGGGTCACGCGGCGCACTTCCGAGGCGTGATCGATGAGGTTAAGCTGTACTCCCGCGCCCTAACGGCCGACGAGATCCGCGAGGGCGCGGAGCGGTGATATGGGGCTAGATCGGCGCGTCGCGGGGCGTGAGCTGAGCGGTGAGGCCGCCATCGACGTAGATGATCTGGCCCGTGATAAAGAAGGCGTCCTCGGAGGCCAGGAAAGCGACGGCGGCGCCGATGTCGTGGGGCAGGCCGCACATGCCCAGGGGCAGGCGGGCTCGCAGCGACTTGACCTTCTCCGGATCGCCCGTGAACTCGCGCTTGTCCCGGATGGGCCCCGGCGCGATCCCATTGACTCGGATGCCCTCCCGTCCGAGGTCGGCGGCCATGGCCCGGGTCATGGCGTCCAGGGCGCCCTTGGTTGCATCGTAGGGCAGGCCGCTATGGTGGGCGCGGATGGCGCCCACGGTGCTGATGTTGATGAGGCTACCCGTGCCCTTCTCCCGCATGATCTCCGCCGAGCGGAGGCACAGCAGGTACGGTCCGCGGACGTTGGTCGCGAGCTGGATGTCCAGCAGCTCCTCGGTGCCATCGAGGAGGGTGCGGCGGCGCAGGTCGGCGGCGTTGTTGACCAGCAGGTCGATAGTGCCGTAGTGGTCCATGGTATCGCCGATGAGCCGCTTGATGCCCTCGTCCTCGCTCACGTCGGCGACGATGGGCAGCACGTCGGCACCGTTGCTCCGTAGGTCATCGGTGGTCTCCTCCACGGCCTCGGGCGTGCGGCTGTTGATGACCACCTTCATACCTTCACGGGTCAGCCGCTCGGCGATGCCCCGCCCGATGTCCCGGGTGGAGCCGGTAACCAGGGCCACTTTGCCGGATAGCTCGGGATAGCGCGCTGGGATGGCTAGGTACTCTTCGCGGTCGGGCATGGAACACGTCCTCTGGTGCGCACCCAGGGGCGCGCGGCTCGGTGGATCGTACGATCCACTCCTCTACGGCACGGCACCCTCCAGGGCGTAGTGGATGGTGCGATCCATCTCCGAGACTTCGTGGGGAGCAGTGCGGTAGCCTCCGGGCCACAGTATGTCCACGGTGACCGGCCCCGCGTGCCCGCCCAGCCCAAAGTGCAGGTACGGACTGTTCTGGTTGCCCTCACCGGTGCCCGCCTCTACTTGGCGCACCAACACCCGATCGGGGAGCGTCACCCGGACCTGAGCGCCGACGGCCGACGTGTTGACGGTCTCGCCGCCCCCCCTCAACCGGAAGCCGATCCAGTGGCCCTGGGCAACACGGTTATCGAAGAGCCGTCCACCGGCGATGAGGTCCATGTCGCCATCCTCATCGTAGTCCGCCCACGCCGCCTGGTAGGTCGGCGGAAGACCATCCACCCCGACCTCAGCGGTAACGTCGGTGAAGGTGAAATGGCCGTCGTTTCGGTACAGAACGGGGTGGTTGGCGACCCCGAAGGACGCGGTCCCATAGACGGTGGTGAAGAACAGGTCCAGGTCGCCATCGTTGTCGTAGTCGGCGGCGGCAGGGGTGGCGTAGGATTCCTGGTAGGCGATGCCGCCGGTGCCCACGTCCTGGAACCGGTACCCGCCCTCGGGCCCCAAGTTCCGAAGGAACCGCGACTTGGGTTGGTCGCCCCGGTTGTCCACATGGGCGAAGTTGCCGGCGAAGAGATCGAAGTGGCCATCGCCATCGAAATCGCCCCAGCAGGCGCCGATGGAGTGGCCTCCGGCGAACCCCTCGGAGGTGGCGACGACGCCATACTCCGCGGCACGCTCGGTCAGGCCGCCCTGGCCGTCGTTGACCCAGAGCAGGTTCGGCTGAAGCCGGTAGTTGGAGACGTAGACGTCCGGGTCTCCGTCCTCGTCGAAGTCGCAGGCGGTCACGCCGCGAGCGCGCGATGAGTCATCGGTCCACGTCAGGTCGAACTGTCCATCGCCCTGGTTCATGAACACCATGTCCGGGTAGGTGATCTGGTCGTCCCAGTTCTCGTAGCCGCCGACGTAGAGGTCGACCAGACCGTCGGTGTCGAGATCGGCCCAGCAGGCGGCTCGGGACACCGTCGGGGGGTGGTCGGGCAAGGGGAGGGGCTCCAGCCCGGAGCCTCTGCCCGCATTGCGGTAGAGGGTCATGTTGGTCCAGGAGAACAGATCGGTCCAGCCGTCGCCGTCGAAGTCCGCGGCAACGGAGGGGGGCGCGTCGGCGATGCGAACGAAGCCTGCGTCACCCTCGTTGCGCCACAGAGCGCCGCCGGCCACGAGGTCGGGGCCGCCTTCGCCGTCGAAGTCCAGCCAGCAGGCTGCGTTGGTGTTGAGAGCCAGGCCCAGGTCCTCGGTGCGGTCCACGAACCCGCCCTGGCCGAGGGCGGGCAGGGCAAGGAGCGCTGCACAGACGGCAGGCGAGAGCCACTTCAGCAACTCGATCAGCCCCCGTGGACCTGACGGATCAAGCCATCGCCGATGGCGGCCAATCGGGAGGGCGAGCCCGTGCGCTCTCCCGCTGGGCCAACGAACCCCGCTTCGCCCCGAGATACCAGTGTCTGGTGGGCGGCGGCGATGCACGCGCCCTCCCAGAACATCTCAGCAAGCATGGGGCTTAGGGGCGTGCCGCCCTTGCACGCCGGCTGGAGCGGGATCAGCTCCAGGGTATTGTGCTCGGTGCCCACGGTCAGGGCGATGCCCGCCTCCCGCAGGTATGGGGCATGGGCTTCGACCTCCTGGAGGTCGTTCCGGCGGGGTATGTACTGGGCCATATGGATGCCGCGCTGGCGCAGCCGCTCGACCAGGGCCTTGGGGTCGGCCTCGAAATCGTTGATGGGGCTGGCGCCATCGAGAAGGATGGGATAACAAGGGATGCCGCCCAGGCCGAGGATGGTGTCCTTGGCCGTGTCGAAGTCGACGAACTCCTCCTTCACGTACGCGGGCTTGCCCGACTTGAGGAGGGCGCTGCGCAGCTCGTTCTGACACGCGACGGGATCGCCGGGGCTGGACAGCGGCTTGCCCGCCGCCTTCTCGAGCATGGCCGCTAGGTCGCCTGAGCCCTCCTCGAAGAGGGCCTCCTGCAGGGCCTGGGCGAGGTGCCGCTCCTGGAGCACAACCGATTCCCGCTCCACGCCGTGGCGGGCGACTAGCTTGTCGACGATACCCTCTACGCTGAGCCGCACGGGCACGTCGCGCTCGGCCATGACGGCGTTGATCCCCTCGACCATGGCGGCCATTCGGCGCTCGTCATTGGCGCGGATCTTGCTTAGCGTTGCCTTGGGCTCGGCGGGCGGATCGATGATGTGGGCCGTGGCCACCCCGCAGAGGTAGATGCGTCCCGGGTTGCCCGGGTCGTTGGTCTTGACCCCCGCGGCGCCCAGTTCGGCGTCGTAGACGATGATCTCCAGGCCGAAGCCGGGGAGGATGCCCTCCTCGAAGCAACGCTCGGCGAACTGGTCGTAGATCCGGTGGTCATAGTAGTTGCTCGCCGTGACCATGGCCTGATCTTGATCCTTGGCCAGGTCCACGATCTGCTCCACGGTGTCGAAGGCCGAGAAGTTCGGTGGCATATGGATGTGGTCGTTGTGGGGGAGGGGAGGCCCCGCCGCGCCCGATTCGTCGATCTTCAGCTTGCGATACCTATCCGCGCCCGAGGGTCCTGACAGCATGAAGTGTCACCGTTCCTGGGTCGAGTTGCCGGCCGAGCCGACGTGCGTATCGTAGCACAAAGGTGCCGATGAGCGCAGGGGCGGGCGCTGTGCTACACTGGCTTGGCTGCGGGCCGCGCCCGTGGCGATCCGTCTGGTCAGCAGGGGGTAACCGTGGCGAGCGACCCAGCAACCGAGTCGGAGGACGTTCCCGCCGACGAGCGGCGCCGCCGTCGCCGCGACCTGCTCATCGGCATCGGCGGTACCTTGGCCTCGTCCCTCTCATGGGCGGGGGCAGCCGTTCTGTGGCGCAGCCTCTTCGACCAGGGCATGACGGCCGCCGAGGTCAGCTCCATCTCCGCGGGAACCGGCGCCCTGCTGCTCCTTCCCTTCCTCGGGGTGGACATCCGGAAGCCCAAGGAGCGGACCCCCTTCGAGCCGGGGAGACAGGTATGGCCGCTGATCCTGCTCATCGGCGTGCTGGGCGGCACCCTGGCGATCTGTTTCCAGGTGGGATTGGAGCTGTCCTCGGCTACCAACTTCGGGGTGCTCTCCCGTACCGACCTGGCCTTCTCGGCGATCCTAGCCTGGCTCTTCCTCCGCGAGCGCCTGAAGATCAGCGATGGCGTGGGTATGGCCGTGATGCTGGTGGGGGTCGTCGTCATGGTCGTGGA
>WJIW01000280.1 GCA_014730065.1 Armatimonadia bacterium
CCCCACGGGGGAGCTGGTATGCGTCTACCAGGACGTGACCGACCGCATACAGGCCGAGGAGGAGCGGCGCCAGCTCGAGGAGCGCATGCGGCGGACCCAGCGCCTGGAGAGCATGGGCGTCCTGGCCGGCGGGATAGCCCACGACTTCAACAACATACTGTCCTCCATATCGGGCTTCACGGAGCTGGTGGCCGAGGCCACCGAGCCGGGCACCGAGGCCCACGACAATCTGCGCTACGTCATCGCTGCGGCCGGCCGAGCGAAGGATCTAGTCGCCCAGATCCTGGCCTTCAGCCGGCAGGCGGGGGCCACGCAGCAGACCGTCAGCTTCGATCTGATCGTCAAGGAGGCCCTTGCCTTGGCCCGGGCCTCGGTACCGTCCACCATCGCCTTCAACGTGCACATCGACAAGGGCGTCAGTGCCGTTGTCGGCGATCCCACCCAGCTTCACCAGGTGATCCTGAACCTGGTGACCAATGCGGCCCAGGCCATGGAGGGTGGCACCGGCGAGCTGACCGTGGCCCTTGCTGAGGTGAGCATCGGTCCCGATGACCTAGCGGCCACCGGCCTGCCGCCGGGCGAGTACCTGCGACTCGATGTCTCGGACACGGGCCCGGGCGTGCCCCCGGAGATACGCGAGCGCATTTTCGATCCCTTCTTCACCACCAAGTCCCAGGGCCAAGGGACGGGGCTGGGGCTGGCCATGGTGCATGGAATCGTGAGCTCCCATGGCGGTGCCGTTACCCTAGACAGCACCCCCGGTGAGGGCAGCACATTCACCGTGTACCTGCCGCCCATCCATCGAGTCGACTCACCCATCGAGCCCGACGGTGGCCCGCCGCCTCGCGGATCCGAGCACATCATCGTGGTCGACGACGAGCCCGACGTGGTGGAGATGGCGCGGTTGACGCTGCTGTCCCTGGGCTACCGGGTCACACCGGCCGAGGATCCAGTCCATGCTCTCGACCTGATCCGTAAGGACCCCCAGGAGTACGATCTACTCTTCACGGACCAGACGATGCCCAGGATGACGGGAGTGGACCTGGCGGAAGCCGTGGAGCGGATCAGGCCGGACCTGCCCGTGCTGCTGACCACAGGCTTCACTCACGACGCCTCGAACGCGTCCGCGCGGCTACAGGGAGCGGGCGACATCCTGGCCAAGCCGTACACCATGAGGCAGCTTGCCCGGGCCGTTCGGGCTGCGATGCATGGGGATGGGGGCTAGGAGAGGGGATGGCGGAGTGGGTGGGATTCGAACCCACGAGGGCACGTCTAGTACCCTACGCGCTCTCCAGGCGCGCTCCTTCGGCCAGCTCGGACACCACTCCGCAAGATATGGCCAGATCAAATGTCCAATGGGCTCTCGGTTACTCAGATGGCGGAGTGGGTGGGATTCGAACCCACGAGGGCGCTTTTGGCACCCTACTCGCTTTCGAGGCGAGCTCCTTCAGCCAACTCGGACACCACTCCGCACGTCATGGGAGACTGGTCTGCGACCCGCCTCCCCTTACATCTTACCTCGGGCCCTCACGTCGCGGAAGAAGTTTCGGATCAGCTCCGAGCACTCCTCCCGCATTGGCCCGGCTTGTACGATCGGTTGGTGATTCAGCCGGGTATCGCCCGTAATGTCAAGGACCCCGCCGCATGCGCCCGCCTTGGGATCGCTGGCACCGTAGACGACACGGTCGATGCGCGCGAGCACGATGGCGCCCGCGCACATGGCGCAAGGCTCCAGGGTAACATACAGCGTGGCGCCGTCGAGATACCAGGTTCCCCGGCTCCGTGCGGCCTGCCGGATGGCGAGTATCTCGGCATGGGCCGTGGGGTCGGCATCAGCCTCGCGCCGGTTGTGCCCTCGGCCCATGATGGCGCCGCCCCGTACGACCACCGCGCCCACCGGAACGTCGCCCTGTGCCCGCGCCGCCTGGGCCTCAGCCAGGGCCTCTTCCATGAACCGTGCGTCGTGGTCACCCATGGCCCTCTGATCCGCCGTGCCGGCCACACACATAGAGGAATGGCGGTCCCGGCCCGACTCGAACGGGCGACCTTGAACTTAGGAGGTTCCTGCTCTATCCATCTGAGCTACGGGACCGCTCGAGGCCAAAAAGAAATGGCGCGCCCGGACCGATTCGAACGGTCGACCTACGGCTCCGGAGGCCGGCGCTCTATCCGCTGAGCTACGGGCGCGCTGGGAAGCTATGGTGCAGCCAAACCAGCCGGGTGTCAAGGCGCGCCGGCGTCGCTCTGCCGTCCCCGCCGATTGACCGCCGACTGAGGGCCCGTCTACACTCTGCCTGAATGGGGGCGCCATGAGCGGGAAGCGGATAGCACTCGTACTACCCTCCCTATTCGGCGGGGGTGCCGAGCGGGTTATGATCAACCTGGCCCGGGGCTTCGTCGCCGAAGGCCACCAGGTCGACTTGATCCTCTTCAAGCGCGAGGGCGCCTATGTGGATCAGGTGCCCGAGGGGGTGCGGGTCCTGGATTTCGGTGTCCGGCGGAACCTGGTCCTCGCCGCCTGGCTGACACTCAAGCTGGCCGCATACATCAACCGCCAGCGACCCGACGCCGTCCTCGCCGAATCGGGTGTGCCCAACTCCATCGCCATACTGGCTGGGCGACTGGCGTCCCATCCGGCCAGGATCTTCATCTCCGAGCATATCGCAATCTCCGAGGTCATCGCCAGGCCGGTCACCATGGGGGAGCGACTACGGGGGTTCTTCGCCCGGCGCCTGTACCCGCGAGCCGATGGCATCGTCTGCGTCTCAAAGGGAGTGGCCGATGACCTGGCCCAAGTGGGGGCCCTGGATCGGCAGGGCATCACCGTTATCCACAATCCGCTGGTCACCCCCGAGATCACCGAGCGGGCCGAGGAGCCGTGTGACCATCCGTGGCTCCAAGGCGACGGGCCGCCCGTGCTGCTGGGCGTCGGCCGACTGGTGGACCAGAAGGACTTTGGGAATCTGCTGAGGGCGCTCGCCGTGGTGCGCGAGCAGAGAGATGCCCGCCTCATCGTCCTGGGCGAAGGCCCACAGGAAGCCATGCTGCGCGGCCTCGCCGAGGAGCTGGGGGTGGCCGATGCCGTCGACTTGCCGGGGTTCGTCGATAACCCCTACGCCTACATGGCGCGCTCGGCAGCTCTGGTCATGTCATCGGCTTGGGAGGGTTTCGGGAACGTGATCGTCGAGGCCATGGCCTGCGGCACGCCGGTGGTCTCGACGGACTGCCCCAGCGGGCCCAGCGAGATTCTCCAGGATGGGCGGTACGGGCCGATGGCACCCATCCGGGACCCAAAGGCCCTCGCCGAGGCCATCCTGCGCTGCCTGGAGGAGCCCCTGCCGCCCGAGGAGCTACTGGACCGGGCCGAGGACTTCAGCATCCCCCGGATCTCTCGGCAGTACCTGGACCTGCTGCTAGCCGGGGACTAGAGCGGCTCAAGGAAGTGCTTCCCGGTGCAGAGCCTGGGGCTCTGGCCCAGACCCATGGGAGGGCGTAGCCGCAAACCGGAGGAGACCCGACGAGAAGAGCGAACGGCGACGATCCGGCCGGAGCGGCACCGAAACCGAGCCACTGAAAGGGAGTAGCCTCCAGGAAGCGCTCTGGCGGACTATCCCTTCGAGCCTGCGTGCTCATCGAACCACTGGATGGTATCGGCCACGCCTTGCTCCAGACTCAGCCGCGGCTCCCATCCTGTAGCCCTGAGCTTGGCGGGGCTCGGAACCCAATTGGGAGCATCGCCCACCCAGCTCTTGCCCGTGAACTCCAGCTCCACGCCCTCCAGCTCCATCGCTTCGATCATGATGTGGGCTAGGTCGACCACAGAGACGGCGCGGCCCGAGGAGATGTTGTAGTAGTCGAATCCGTACTCACAGGCCACATCGGCCAGGTGGGCAATGGCCCGGACCGTATCGGAGACGTGGAGGAAGTCCCGGACCTGCTTGCCATCACCCAGGATCTCCAAGCGGGTGGGGTCCTGGCGCAGCTTGTGGTAGAAGTCGTGGATGATATAGCGCGGCTGGCGGGGGCCGTAGGAGTTGAAGATCCGAGCGGCCACCACCTCGTATCCATAGGCGCGGGCATAGCCTTGGCAGAGTCCTTCGCACGCGAGCTTGCTGCCGCCGTACGGCGAGATGGGGGCCGTGGGGGTAGACTCGGTGATGGGCTCTTCCTTGGGCTGGCCGTAGACCCCCGCGCTGGAGGCGAGGACGATGCGCCGGATGCCGGCGTCGCGCGCGGCGATCAGCACGTTCGCCGTGCTGATGACATTGGCGCTGAAGTCCTTCTCGGGCTCCTCCACGGAGCGCGGCACCGAGGCGTTGGCGGCGAAGTGGAAGACGACGTCTATGTCGTTGCATAGGGCCTCCACCCGGTCGAGGTGGGTGACGTCGCACTCATGGAAGTCGATCCCGCTCCGGACGGCATCGAGATTGCCTAGGTGTCCCATCTCCAGGTTGTCGGCGACCCGGACCGTCGCCCCGAGATCCAGCAGATGCTCCACGAGGTGGGATCCGATGAAGCCCGCTCCGCCCGTTACCAGTGCTCGCATGCTGCTCATCCTCTATCCTAGACGTCGCTGACGTCCCATGCCCTTACGCCGCCGAAGCTGATGGAGCAAGGGAGTAGCGAAACGCCTTCGACCTGGGAGACGGCTCTGCGGACCGAGAACTCGGCCCCGGGCTTGCACAGGAGCGTGAGGCTCCCGCCCCCACCGGCCCCATTCACCTTGGCGCCCGAGGCGCCGGCCTGGCGGGCGACGGTGATCGTCTCCTCGATGCGGTCGGTGGTGATGCCCTCGTGGAGCGCCTTCTGGGCCTCCCAGTTGGTGTTCATCACATCGGCCACCGCGTCGAAGTCCTCCGCCAGCAGCGCGTCCTTCATGCGATAGGCGCAGTCGCGGAGGGTCTGCATGGCCTCCTGCTCCGTGCCCTCCTGTCCCCGGTAGTTGCGGATCACCCGGGTGTGGACTTGGCCGGAGAGCCTGCTCTCGCCGGAGTAGACCAGCAGCAGTCGCTCGTTGAGCTCATCCACGAAGTCTCGCGATAGGTCGAGGGGCGACAGGCGGACCCGGGGGTACTCGATCTCCATGAAGTGTACCCCGCCGAAGGCGGCTGCGTACTGGTCCTGCACGCCGCACTCGATCTTCAGCTCCTCCACCTCGAGAGCATGGGCCAGCTCCGCCAGCCCGTGTCGCGGCAGGCTCTGCCCCGTCACCCGGCCCAGAGCGGCCAGAAGTGCGACTCCGACGGCCGAGGAGGTGCCCATACCCGAGCCGGGTGGGGGATCGGCCCAGATGACGATCCGCAGACTCTTGCGGACGTTCATCCTCACAACGGCCGCTTTCAACAGGTCGAGGGTACCGTCGTACTCTATGTCACGCACGTCTCCGAGCTGGACCCGGGTTCCCACATCCAGGGCCTCGATCTCGATGGTGGGCTCGGAGCCCTCGGGGGTCGGCTGCTCGAAGACCAGCACGTGGACGGGGAGGTGAACGGCGAAGTTGACGACGGCGCCCTTCCCCGCGAACCGCGTATCCGTCCAGCCGCCGATGTCGCAGATCCTCACGGGCGCGGTGCTTCTGACCGGCATGGGAGCGTCACCTTCCGTTGTCCGTAATCCGACACGCGGGTGCCAAATTCGACGCACCCACACAGGCAACCTCGCCCCGAGCTGCTATGTTCGACATCGGCCCGCGGCGCCGCAGGCTAGTCCGAGAGGGCGTTAACTCGCTCCACGTAGGCCGCCATGTCGAACTTCCGGTCCAGGCCGCCTCGCGTCATGCACCGGACCTTCCCGAAGATGGCCCGCTCCTGCCAAGGCCGGTCATGCTTCCCATAGCACCAGGCGACTCCGGAGTAGGAGTTGGGGTCCCGGCCGTCGATGAAGTACTTGTTGTTGAGATGCAGCGTCAGGTCGAATCCCTCCCGGGGCGTCCGGCTCCACTGCAGGATCTTCTTCCCCCAGTACATCCGCATGTAGTTGTGCATCGACCCCGTGAGGATCATCTCGCCCATGGCGGCATTCCAGTACGGGTCATCGGTCTGTGCCGACTCCAGCTCCTCGGCGGTGTAGATGGGGTCTCGGATGTCCTGCTCATGCTCGCTGAGGGTCTTGCGGGCCCAC
>WJIW01000281.1 GCA_014730065.1 Armatimonadia bacterium
GCCTGCTCCCGAGGCCCCCGAGCAGCCCGAGCTCGCGCCGCCGGCGCAGGTTGACCCTCCGCCGCCGCTCACGCCCGAGCTGGTCGAGATCGAGGGACCACAGCCCGACCTGGCGGGCCCCGCCATGGCCGGCGTGGCCGCGCCAGCCGCCGAGGGGAATGGTGAGCCAGCCAGCGCGCCGGGCCCGGTGCTCATCGAGCAGCCGCAGCCTGCCGACGACGAGCCGGTTCTCGCCGGCCCCGAGACCGCCATGCCGAGACCTCAGACGGCGAGTGACGGTACGCCTCTGGCGTACCTCGATGGTCACGCTCTGGAGCTGACCCAGCCCGCTCACGTCGAGAACGCGACCGTGTTCGTACCGATCCGCGACCTGGTGTTCGCCATGGGCGGATCGGTGGAGTGGGACTCGGTAGCGCGTAAGGTCACCGGTCGTTCGGCTGCCAGCACCTTCGCCGTATCGGCCGAGTCGTCCGCTGCCATGCTGGACGGCGAAGAGGTGGCCCTCGAGGCGCCCACCCGCATCGTCGATGACGTGCTCATGGTTCCTCTCGGCTTCGCCCTTCAGGCCCTGGGCGTGGAGGGAGCCTACGACGCATCGGCGGGGGTACTGGAGTTCGTAAGCCCGACCGAGTAGACTGATTGCGCGAGACACAGGTAGCGTATGGACTCTGAAGCGCCGTCGAGGCCCGACGGACCCGGCGGCGCTTTTTGCTATCACATGTCCAGGCTCGATAGCGACGGAGCGTTGGGAGGATTGGCTTGCTACTGGGAACGCAGCGCGTGACGGAGGATGGGTTGCTGGAGATCGGCGGGGTGCCCGCGGTGGAGCTGGCCGAGCGTTTTGGTACCCCCCTGTATGTGATCGACGAGGCCTGCCTGCGCGACCGGTGCCGGCGTTACCGGGAGTCCTTCGCGGCGGCCTATGAGGGCCCGACGGCCATCGCATATGCCAGCAAGGCGTGCCTGACCCTGGCCATGTGCCGAGTGGTCGCCGAAGAGGGCCTGCACCTTGACGTGGCCTCGGGCGGCGAGCTGCATGCGGCCACGAAGGCAGGCTTCCCCCTGTCCAAGGTCGCCATGCATGGCAACAACAAGTCCGTAGACGAGATCGCGGCGGCCATGGATGCCGGCGTCGGCTATGTGGTCGTCGACTGCATGGAGGAGATCGATCGAGCCGAGCGACTGCTCGAGGCGGGCCACCCCAAGACCAAAGCCCTCCTCAGGATCACCCCCGGCATCAAAGTCCACACCCACGAGTACATCATGACCGGCAGGGCCGACTCCAAGTTTGGCCTGGGCCCGGGCGAGGGTGGGGCGATGAAGGCCGTGGAGCGCCTCCTGGAGAGCCCCGCCTTCGAGCTCATCGGGTTCCACTGCCACATCGGCTCCCAGCTTCTGGCCGTGGATTGCTTCGCCGATGCCGCCGGCCTCATGCTGGATTTCTGCAAGTCCGCCCAGGACCAGACAGGATTCCTCGCTCAGGTCCTCAACCTGGGCGGCGGCTTGGGTGTGCGTCATACCGACGACGAGCATCCCCCGACCATCCCCGAGCTAGCCACTATCACGGCCCGTGGTGTGATGGAGGGCTGCGCCGAGCGCGGGCTGGATCTACCCACCCTTATGGTGGAGCCTGGCCGGTCCATAGTGGGCGAGGCCGGCACGCTCCTCTATACCGTCGGTGTGGTCAAGGAGATCCCGGGCGTGCGGACGTACCTCGCCGTCGACGGCGGGCTGTCGGACAATCCGCGCCCGGCCCTCTACGATGCCGAGTATGAGGTGTTCTTCGCCGGCAAGATGAACGCCCCGACCCAGCAGAGGGTCACCGTGGCCGGCAAGCACTGCGAGACGGACAACCTCTTCAAGGACGTGCCCGCCCCCGAGGTCGAGCCGGGCGACGTCATCGCCGTGCCATCGTGTGGAGGGTACACCTTCGCCATGGCCTCCAACTACAACCGTCTGCCCCGGCCGGCCATGGTCCATGTCATCGATGGACAAGCGGACCTGGTCGTGGAACGCCAGACGTGGGAGAATCTACTGAGGGGCGAGCGCATCCCCGAGCGCCTCGCTTAAGCTCGGACCGCCCCGAACAGCCAGCGGAGTGGTTGCATGGACGTGATCGTCGGACACTACGGCACCGACTTCGACTGCCTGGCTTCCATGGTGGCCGCCAAGAAGCTCTATCCCAGGGCTCAGTGCGTGCTTCCGGGCCGGGTGGACCGCAACGTCCGCGGCTTCCTGGACCTCTACGAAGACCAGTTCGAGATCCTAAAGGCGAAGGACATCAGCGCCGATGAGGTTCGGCGCGTCATCATCGTCGACACCCAGCGCGGCCAGCGCTTGGGCGAGGTGCTCGGCGAGGTCGTCGACCGCGAGGATGTCCATGTGGTGGTCTACGACCATCACCCGTCCTCCCCCGATGACGTTCCCGCCGACGAGTCCTACATCCAGACCCTGGGCGCAACCACCACCATCCTCACGGGCATCATCCGGGACGAGGGGATCCACCTGACGCCCGTGGAGGCGACCCTCCTCGCCCTGGGCATCTATGAGGACACGGGCAGCCTATCCTTCTCATCCACCACCGTCGACGACGTGCTCTGCGTGGCCTACCTCCTGGAGTGCGGCGCCGATCTCGACGTGGTCTCAAGGCACATACGGTACGATCTCACCGAGGAGCAGCGAGCGGTGCTCAACCAGTTCATCCTGTCGGTCGAGCACACCACCCACGCGGGGGTGACCGTCGCCATCGCCCAGGCGAAGGTCGATGATTACGTGGGCGACGTGGCCGTCCTGACCCACAAGCTGGCGGTCATCGAGAGCGTGGACGCGCTGTTCACCATCACCGAAGCCAGCGGGAGCATCTACGTCGTCGGCCGGAGCCGTAGCAGCGGGCTGGACGTGGCCGAGGTGCTGGCCTACCTGGGCGGCGGAGGCCATCATCGCGCCGCGTCCGCCGTTATCAAGGACAGCACCGTGGAAGACGTCCATCGGCGCCTCAGCGCCCATGTGGCCGAGTGCGTACATCCGCCCCTGATCGCCCGCGACCTGATGAGCCATCCCGTCCGCATGGTCGAGGAGACCACCAGTGTGGATGAGGCCAAGAAGGTGCTCCTGCGATACGGCTACAGCGGGATTCTGGTGGCCCGCCAGGGCCAGCTCGTGGGAATCGTAAACCGCAAGGACCTGGACAAGGCCATCCACCACGGCCTGGGCCACGCTCCGGTGAAGTCGTGCATGACCACGGGCGTAGTCTTCGCCACCCCCGATACCCCGGCCCCCGAGATCCAGCAGCTCCTGGTCAACCATCGAGTGGGGCGAGTACCCGTGATCGACGAGGAGGGCACCATCGTCGGCATCGTGACCATGGCAGACCTTCGCGCGGGCACCCACCGCCTCTCGGGCAACGAGCACCGCATGTACCACGGCGAGTGGTGCGGGGTCCAGGATGTCTCCAACACCGTCCGGGCCAGGCAGCAGGATAATGTCGCCGACCTGCTCCGGAAGCTGGGCCGCATCGCCGACGAGATGGGCATCCCCGCCTTCCTCGTGGGCGGCGGGGCGAGGGACCTACTCCTCGGCGAGGACAGCCTGGATGTGGACATCCTCGTCGAGGGCAACGCCATCGAGTTCGCCACCGTGGCCGCGCGGCGTATCGGCGCCCGACTGATCACCCACGAGAAGTTCGTCACCGCCGTCATGGTCCTCGACGACGAGCAGAAGATCGATGTGGCCAGCGCCCGCACCGAGTTCTACGAGGCCCCCGCCGCCCTGCCCCAGGTCGAGGTCGAGCACTCCTCGGTCAAGGAGGACCTCTACCGACGCGATTTCACCATCAACGCTATGGCCATCCAGATCAACGAGTCCGCCTTCGGCCGCCTGTACGACTTCTTCGGCGGGCGGGCCGATCTGGAGCGGGGCATTATTCGGGTCATGCACAGCCTGAGCTTCGTCGAGGATCCCACCCGCATCTTCAGGGCCGTACGCTTCGAGCAGCGGCTGGGCTTCGCCATGGACATGCAGACCGAGCAGGCCCTGGCCTATGCCCTGGAGAGCGAGCTGTTCTCCGCCCTCACCAGCGAGCGGATCCGCGACGAGATCGTCCTCATTCTCTCGGAGAAGGACCCCATCCCCGCCGTCCATCGCATGAGCCACCTGGGTCTATGGGAGCACGTTCACCCGCGTATCACCTTCGATAACCAGGCCCTGGACGAGATGAAGCGCACCAAGCGTGTCCTCAAGTGGCTCGCCGATCTGGACGAGCCCGTGGAGCCCACACCCTGGCTCATGTACTTCAGCCCGCTTCTGAGGGAGATGACCCACCAGGAGGTCCGGGACTGCGCCCGGCGACTGCGGATGACTCGGGAGGACATCGAGGACCTAGCCGTGGCCTCCGAGGCCGTGGAGCTGGTGCTCCCCGCCATCGAGTCCCCCGAGCCAGCCTCGCCGAGCCAGATCTACCGGCGCCTGGAGAGTCTCACGCCGCTGGGGCTGGCTCGCATCCTGGTCCTCTGCAAGCCGGGGGGCGTCGGCGAGGACCGGATCTCCGAGTATCTCCAAGAGTACCGGCACGTTAGTCTCCGTGTGGGTGGCGAGGACCTGAAGCGGATGGGCTACGAGCCCGGCCCCGGGTTCGGCCGTGTCCTCAGGGAGCTTCTCGTGGACCGCCTGGATGGTATCATTGAGCCTGCCGATGAGCCCACGAGGCTACGGGAGATCGCCGAGAGAGTGTACTCGGCCAGCGCCGAGGGTATGCGCGCAGGGACGGACTAGTCTAGTGCTTTTCGACATCATCAACGAGGGCCTGACCCCCTTCAACGTCAAGCTACTGCTGTCGTACATCCTCAGCCTGGTGTTCGCCATTACCCTTCACGAGGCGGCCCACGCCTACTCCGCCTACTGGTGCGGCGACACCACCCCCAAGAACCAGGGCCGGCTGTCGCTTAATCCCCTGGATCACCTCGACCCCATGGGCAGCCTGTTCATCCTGCTCGCCGGGTTCGGGTGGGGCAAAGCGGTGCAGGTCAACCCACACAACTTTCGCGATTTGCGCCGAGACATGATGATCACCTCCGCCGCGGGACCTCTCACGAATCTGCTGCTGGCGGGCGTGGGCATCGGCTTGTGGCATGGGGCACGTTACGCCGCGCTCAATGTCCCGGCACTGCCCACCGACGCCGCCCTCACGCTCCTTGTACTCTTCGAGGTGTTCGTCACCCTCAATCTGGTGCTGATGCTCTTCAACCTGCTGCCCGTGGGCCCCCTCGATGGGGTCAAGGTGGTCCAGTGGTTCCTGCCCGACCGCCTTGCCGAGCGCTACTATGAGTTCAACGCCAGCTTCGGGTCCATTCTGCTCATCGGCCTGGTATTCGCCATGTGGTGGCTGCCCATCGTAGGCGCGATCCTCTTCTGGCCGGTGAACCAGATCGTCGATCTGACCCTCCACTGCATCGCGCCGTGGGGGGTGTAGCCGATGTGGGGCCCACCCGGTGGCGAGAAGCGACGGATCCTGAGCGGCATGCGTCCGACGGCAAGGCTCCACCTGGGCAATCTGGAGGGCGCCCTGCGCCTATGGACCGAGCTGCAGCACGAGCAGGAGTGCTTCTTCCTGATCGCCGATTGGCACGCCCTCACCACAGGCTACCAGCACACCGATCGACACCGGGCGCTGGTGCGGGAGATGGCCCTGGACTGGCTCGCGGCGGGGCTCGACCCCAAGGCATCGGTGATCTTCGTCCAGTCGGACGTGCCGGCCCATGCCGAGCTGGCGCTGCTGCTATCCATGATCACGCCGGTGCCGTGGCTGGAGCGCTCGGTGACATATAAGGAGTGGCTCTCAGAGCCTGAAGTCGCTCGGGCGGCGGGCCTGGGTCTGCTGGGTTATCCCGTTCTCCAGGCCGCGGACATTCTGCTCTACCGGGCCACGGAGGTGCCGGTGGGCAAGGATCAGAGCCAGCACATCGAGATGACCCGGGACATCGCCGGCCGCTTCAACCACCTGTTCGGTGAGGTCTTCCCCGAGCCCGAGGCGCGCCACTCGGAGCATCCCATCCTGCCCGGAACCGATGGCCGCAAGATGAGTGCTACCCAAGGCAACGCGATCTACCTGGGCGATCCCGCCGGCGTCATCGAACGCAAGGTATCGAGCATGTTCACCGATCCCGCGAAGGTGTACAAGGGCGACAAGGGCCACCCTGAGCGCTGCCCCGTCTTCGCGCTGCACGGTTGCTACACTCGGGCCCGACTGGCAGAGATCCGCGACGGATGCTCGAGCGGGGCCCTAGGCTGCGTGGAGTGCAAGACCGAGCTGGCGGGTGCCGTGGTGGCCGGTCTGGCGCCCTTCAGGCGCCGGCGGGAGGCCCTGGCTGCCGACCCCGGGGCGCTGGAGGACATTCTCGAGGACGGCGCAAGGAAAGCCCGAGGGGTGTCCGAAGAGACGTTGGCGCGGGTGAGGGATGCGATGGGCCTATGGCCTCGCGCGACTTAGGGAGAGATGGTTTGGACTCGGCCGTAACGCATAACATGGACGATGCCGTGGCCCAGATCGGTGGCCTGCCCGACGCCCTCGCGCTCGAGACCGCTCGCCAGGAGGCGGCCAGCCTTCGGCCGTACCGGGTCCGACTGTCCATCTACGAGGGCCCCATGGACCTTCTTCTCTTCCTCGTCGGCCGCCGCGAGGTGGACGTGTACGATGTGCCCATCGCTGAGATCACCGAGGAGTACTTCGAGTACCTGGTCCTCATGGAGGTCCTGGACATCGAGGTGGCGGGCGAGTTCCTCGTGATGGCCGCCAGCCTGATGGTCATCAAAGCCCGTACCCTCCTGCCCATCGAATCCGACGAAGCCTCGGAGCTGGAGGATCAGGAGGACGACGGCATCGATCCCAGGGTCGAGCTGCAGCGGCGGCTCCTGGAGTACCAGCAGTTCCGCGAGAGCGCCGAGTACCTCCGCACACGCATCGCCCGCCAGGACATGGTCCATGGACGGGAGGGCGGCGAGGCCGAGGAGTTCCTGCCGGGTTCCGTGCCCCTGGAATCCGTATCCGTCTTCGACCTGCTGAGCGTGTTCAAGCAGATGCTGGTTCGCGCCGTGGACGACGAGCCCACGGTCCTGGAGAAGCGACAGTATACGGTGGCGGGGAAGATGACCGACGTGGTCGACGCCGTTCGGATCAGCCCCCACGGCCTGAGCTTCTTCCAGACCGTCTCCGAGCGTCCCACGCGCCTGGAGGTCGTGGTGACATTCCTGGCGATCCTCGAGCTGATCCGCCGGCGCCGCGTCAGCGTGGAGCAGCGGGGCATCGGCGCGGAGATCCGCATATTTGCAGGACCGGAGCTTGATGGAAATGGCGCCTGACGAGGCGAAGCTAGCCCTGGAGTGCTTGCTTTTCGTGGGCAATGAGCCCCTGCCCGAGAGCCTCCTGATGGACATCATGGAGGTGGACCGAGCGACCCTGCGAGAGGCCATCGATGCCCTCGGGGCCGATCTCGAGGCCCGCAGCCTTCAGATCGTCGAGGTGGCCGGCGGGCTACGCATGATGACCCGGCCCAAGTACCACCGGTACGTGGAGCGGCTCTTCGAGCCCCAGCCGACCCGGATCAGCCGGGCGGGGCTGGAGTGCCTGGCCATCGTGGCTTACCGCCAGCCCATCACCCGGCCCGAGATCGACGCCATCCGCGGGGTGAACTCCTCGGGCTCCATGGAGAGCCTGCTGCGTAAGGGACTCATCAAGGAGGTGGGTCGGAAGGACGTGCCCGGCCGGCCCATCCTGTATGCCACGACCCAGTCCTTTCTGGAGGTGGCCGGCCTCAAGGACCTGAAGGAGCTGCCGTCGGCCGAATCGGGTATCCCCGCCGACCTTCTGGCGCGCATCCCCGTGGAGCCCGACCCCGATGTCGAGATACCCTTCGAAGCCCCCGAGGACGCCCCGCCGGCCGACGAGCCCGAGGGGGAGAGCCCGGCGGCGGGCGATAGCGACGAGGCGCCAGAGGAGACGCAGCAGTGAGGATCCCCATACTCGCCGCCGTCCTATGTGCGTCGCTGGCTGGCCCGGGTGGGGCCGCTCCCCCGCCCGAGCTGACGGCCCGCTCCATCGTCCTCATGGACGGCTGGACGGGCGAGGTGCTCCTGGAGAAGGACGCGCACACCCGCCACGCCATCGCGAGCATCACCAAGGTCATGACGGCTCTGGTGGTCCTCGACCGCTGCCCGCTCGAGCAGGTCGTCACCGTAGCCAGGGAGGCCGCCGAGACGGGCGAGTCGAGCTGCCTGCTGAAGGAGGGCGAGCGGCTCACGGTCCACCAGCTTCTGGAGATGGCGCTCATGCGGTCGGGCAACGACGCCGCCGTGGCCCTGGCCATTCATGTCTCCGGGTCCGTACCCGCCTTCGCCGCCCTGATGAACTCCAAGGCGTCGGAGCTGGGCCTCCGCGACAGCCACTTCACCAACCCCCATGGCCTGGATGAGGAAGGCCACTACCAGAGCGCCATGGATGTGGCCATCCTCTGCCGCCGGGCCCTGGAGAACGAAACCTTCGCGCGCATCGTGGCTCAGCCGGAGCGGACGCTCCAGCGCACCGACTTCCCCGACGGGTACCGAGTCGTCAACACGAACAAGCTGCTCCGCGTCCGAAACGACTGCATCGGCATCAAGACCGGCTGGACCGATGACGCCGGCTACTGCCTGGCTTCAGCGGCCCAACGGGGAGCCCGCCGGTTCGTCGCCGTGGTGCTCCACTCCGAGGACCGGTTCGCCGAGAGCGGCCTGCTCCTCGACTGGGCTTTCGTTACCTACGTCGAGCGGGTGATTGTCGCTGGCGGACTGAGCACCGGCGACGCCGAAGTGACCGGCGGATTGGCAGACACCGTTCCCGTGGCCGCCGCGGAGACGCTGGTCGTGGTCGATAGGGCCGATGCCCCGCTCCCCGAGCCCAGGTTCGAGCAGACGGTCTTCGCGGCGCCCATCCGCGCGGGTCAGGAGATAGGATACTTCGAGCTGGTGATCGACGGCGAGCGCGTCATCGTGCCGGCCATCGCCACTCGGTCCGTGAGGCAGTCGCTCGTCGCGGCCTTGGCAACTTGGCCGAACGTGGGCCTCATCCTGGGGTGTCTAGGCTGCGGGGTGCTGGCCACAGGGGCCATGGTGTGGGGCCGATCGGCCGCGTCGGGCGCGACCCATTCGCCTCATAGCTCGGTCATCCCCAGCTCGGCGTCGGCCGAGTGAACGACCACGCCCGGGGGCGGTGGGGTGGGCGTGAGCTGAAGGTGCAGCGAGTCTCCGTCCCGAGCGACCGTGATCTCGAAGCCCTCTGCCGCTTCCACCGCGCTCCCAAGCGTCCCCGCCGTCGCACCTTCGCCATCCACCTCCGTGATGACGTCGCCCGCGAGTAGCCCCGCCTGCGCCGCGGGCGAGCCGGGCGCAACAGAGATCACGCTTAGGGCCGCGCCCTCTAGGTCAAGCTGCGCCGCCAGCGTTGAGGAGGTGCTTGCTACCAGTGCTCCGATCCACGCACCTGGGGCGTTCTCGGTAAGGCCGGTGAGGGGAACCGTCGCGGTGCCCAGGGTCAGGGTGGTCGTGTGCCGATCGCCCGCTCGCAGGTACTCCAGGCTCAGCGTCTCGCCGGGCCGGGTCAGGACCTGGCGCATAAGCTCGCCGCCCCCATCCAGGGGCTGCCCATCGGCTGCCAGCAGCACGTCGCCCGCCTCGAGGCCGGCCGCATCGGCGGGGCCGTCCTCGGCCACGCTCAGAACCACGCTACCGCGGCTCTCACCCAACCCAAAGTGGTCGACCAGATCCATGGGAGTCGGCCCGACCGAGAGTCCGACCCGGCCCCATGTCACCTGCCCCTCGGCAACCAAGTCCTCCACGGCGTACCGCAGCGTCTCGCCCTCGGCGCAGAGCACCAGCGGGTTGGCCACGACAACGGGCGGTCCGTCGCGGCGATCGGAGGGAAGCGAGTCGGGGAGGAGCAGGTTGTAGGCGACGAGGCCGCCGCCATCCAGGGGCGAGTGGGTCGTGCCGGCCTCGGGGATGGTGGCGATGAGGATGGCTCCCACGAGGGCGCCGTCGTCGGCGAACACTGGGGCACCGCTCATGCCGGGCTCGGCATCGGCGCTGATCTCGAAGGCGGCGGACATGGCCGGCAGGCCCTCGTCCATGACGGTGCGATCGAGACCCGACACGATCCCGCGGGAGAGCTTGCCGGGGAAACCGTAGGCCGTGCCCATGGCCGTGACGGGCTCCCCAAGAACGGGGTTGCGCGCCGCTCCCAGGTCGATGGGAGTGCCCAGCGCCTGGTGCAGCCGAAGTAGTGCAAGCCGCGACAGCCCATCGCCGGCTACCAGGGTCGCGCTCACCCGGCGTCCGTCGGGGCCCTCAACGATGAGCTGGTCGATGCCCTGAACCACGTATGAGGAGGTGACCACCAGGCCCGGCCCGACCACGAGCCCGGTGCCCACGTGGCGCCTCCACGTGCCCGGCTCGTCGGTCTCGATCAGGGCGGTGACGGTGACGAGGGAGTCTCCGTGGCCTGCCGTCGAGTCGAGGCCTGGCACCTGAGCCGGGGCCACCGCCGCCAGCAACAGGGCCAGAAGGCTGACCGTGTGGGCTCCCATCCTCGGTATACGCGTCGCGATCATCGCCCTCGTCCGCTTCATCGTGGTATTCCGACTGTTCCAGACGCTCCTCCCCGCCGGGGCGGCTCGGCGATTCCAGCGGAATCTGCCGGGCGAGACGCAAAGCGGGCGGGGCACGATGCCCCGCCCGCGTATGGATCGCCTGAGTGATCGTGCTTAGTCGGTGAAGTAGTCGATCTGGAGGGTCACGCCGCTCTGCCGCTGCTGGAGCCAGTACTGGTAGGCGAGCACGGCGCGCCACTCGTTGTCGTCGTCCATGTAGCCAACGCCGGCGGAGAACACGCCGAGGGGGTTGTTGCCGCTCATGTACTCGACAATGCCGCGCCACTCGTCGTCGCCGAAGTCCGCGCCGGCCATGAAGCCGAACTGGCTCGCGCCGAAGTAGTTGGCGTTGGTGCCGTAGTATGCGCCCACATGGAAGTTGAAGGAGTTGTCGTCTTCGTCTTCGTCATCATCGTCGTCCTGCAGCGTGGCGACGGCGTAGAGGACATTGGGGGTCTGGTTGAAGTTCAGGCCCACGCCCATGACGCCAACGGCCAGCGCGTCGTCCTTGTCCTCGTCGGTAACCCGCCACTTGGCATTGAGGAGAACGCCGTTGGCCGGGTAGTTGGTCGCCCAGTCCACGCCGATCTCGAAGTCCTCGGTCGCTCCGTAGGTTAGGCCCGGCCGCACGCCAACGCCGCCCGCGCCGCCAAAGGTCGTCCGTAGGTCGAGACCCCAGTTGTACTCCTCCTCGGGCACTACTGTGCCCGTGGGCATCTCGATGACCTGCGTCGGGGTCGCGAGGACCATGTTGCAGGCCAGCATCGCCAAGGCCACGCATCCTAGTACTAGAATCTTACGCACCGTCTGCACCTCCGTGGTTTATCAAGCCGGCCCGGAGCGCGTCCTCCGTCCATCTGCCGCCGCATCCTCGCCAGGCGAGTGCGTCCCACGGCTGGTAAGGAGTGACACCTGGTACCGACCCTGACCGCCCGTCAACTTCGGTCGCGCGCTGAGTATATCCTTCACTCCCTCGGTATCCAAGTACCGAGGGCAAATCCCACAAACCGCTACCGTACGCGCTCGCCGTTCTCCACGTCCCGATCCAGCGTCACCAGGGCCACGGGGTCCTTCTCTCCGGCCGCCAGGATCATGCCCTGGCTCTCCACGCCCCGGATCTTAGCTGGCTCCAGGTTGGCAACGATTACCAGCTTTTTGCCCACCAGCTCATCGGGCGGGAAGACATGGGCCACTCCGGCCACCACTTGCCGCTCCTCGGTCCCGATATCCACCTTCAGCCGGTACAACTTATCCGCGCCCTCGACGGGTTCGGCGCTCAGGCACGTCCCCACGCGGAACTCCAGCTTCATGAAGTCGTCGAAGCTGGCCTTGGGCTTCTCATCGGCCACGCTCTTCTCCACGGGCTCTGCCTCCTCGGCGGGCTTGCTCTTGGGAATCTTGATCCTGGGGAAGATCGGCTTGCCCCGAGCGATCTTGGTGCCCGCCACGCGCGGGCCACCCGACAGCTCCTCTTCGAAGGTGCCCTCGGTGCCCACCGCCAGCCCGAGCTGGCTCCGCACCTCCATGGCCGCGTGCGGAATGAAGGGCGTAAGCAAGATGCTCAGCCGCCGGATCGCCTCACATGTGGTGAGCAGGCAGTCCTTGGCGGCCGCCTCATCGTCCCGGACCAGATTCCAAGGCGCCTTGGTGTCCAGATACTTGTTCAGGTTGCCGATGGACTCCCAGATGGCGTCCAGGGCGCCCCTAAAGTCGAAGTCGTCGACGCGCTCCTCGGACAGCTTCGCGGCTCGTTTCACCGACGCGTCGATGTCGGGATCGTAGGACCCCTCGGGGATGACGCCCTCGAAGGACCGCTCGATCAGAGGCAGGGAGCGGTTCAACACATTGCCAAGATCGTTGGCCAGGTCGGCGTTGAACCGGCCCCAGAGGGCCTCCCTGGAGAACTCGGCATCCTGCCCGAAGGTCATCTCCCTTAGGGCGAAGTAGCGGACGGCGTCGTACGCCACGTCCCGGTCCACCTCCACCATCTCGCCCATCTCCTCGGCGAGCTGATCCACGGACACCAGCCCGCCGCCGGACTTGCTGATCTTCCGGTCCTTGTTCAGCCAGAAGCCGTGGGCGGCGACCGTCTTGGGTAGCGGGACGCCGATGGACATGAGCATCGCGGGCCACAGGGTTGCGTGGAAGCGTGTCAGGATGTCCTTCCCCACCAAGTGGACGTCGCAGGGCCAGAGCCGCTGGTAGTCGCCGTCCTCATCGGGCCAGCCCGTGACCGTGAGGTAGTTGATGAGGGCGTCGAACCACACGTATACCTGCTGCTCCTCGTCGCCGGGGAAGGGCACGCCCCAGCCGTTGCTGGAGCGCGAGATGCAGCAGTCGTGGAGTCCGGATTCGATGAACGAGACCACCTCGTTCTTCCGGAACTCGGGGACCACGAACTCGGGGTTCTCCTCGAAGTGCGCCAGGAGCCTGTCCCCATAGGCCGACAGCCGGAAGAAGTAGGAGGGTTGTTTCCGCCGCTCCAAGGGCTTGCCGCACTCCTCATTGGGGCAGTTGGGCGAGTCGCTATCGGTGTCTGGGAAGAAGGTAGCGCACGAGACGCAGTACCATCCCTCGTAATCGCCCTTGTAAATGTCGCCCGAGTCCATCATCCGCCGCACCACCTCACGGGTGGCCCGGTGGTGGCGCTCCTCCGATGTCCGGATGAAATCGTCGTAGGTTATTCCCAGCCGGGCCCAAGCCTCCCGGAAGCCGTCGGCCAGGCCGTCGGCGAAGACCTTGGGCTCCAGGCCCTGGGCTTCGGCCGCCTGGAGCACCTTCTCGGCGTGCTCGTCGGTGCCGGTGGCGAAGACCACTTCCCGTCCCCGGGCACGGTTGAACCGAGCCAGTGTATCGGCCACGATCGTCGTGTAAGCATTACCGATGTGGGGTAGGGCGTTGATGTAGTAGATCGGGGTCGTGATGTAGTACGCCTTGGGATCGCTCACGGTGGGAGCCGCCCTCTCGCGCCCGGTGGTGGGTCGCCGGGCCTGTGAACGGAAGGAGTGTAAGGGCGCCCCGGGCAAAGGTCAAGCAAGGGGATTGGAGACCGGGACGGGATGGAGTACAATAGCGATCCAGTGCGTCTAAGAGGTAAAGGCACATACCGGAGGTGGACCATGAGACCCATACAGTGGATTGCGATGACGGGCCTTCTGGCCTTGCTGCTCGCCCTCTCGGGGTGTGCCTGGAGCTATGGCGGGTACTACGGTACCGACGACTGGGGCGGCACTCGCAACGACCCTTGGGATTGGACCGACGACGACGATGATGACTGGTGGAGCCCATCGGATCCCCCGAGCCGCGATGACGACCCGGCCGAGGACCCGTGGGATGATGGTGGCGACACATGGCAGCCGCCCGATGACGACCCCTTCGACGATGACGACGGCGGCTCCAACGTCCCGCTGTCGACGAGTTGAGCCATGGCTGGATCGGTCGGGCTACTCCTATCCTCCCTCGTCCTGGCGGCGCCTCTGATGGCCGCCGAGCCCGCTGAGCTGCTGGCCCGGATCAGTGTGCCCGAGACGGTTCTCGGGCCCATCGATGGCGCCGATGGCCCGCTGGCCATGGGCGATGTCCGAGTAGGCGACTTCGATGGCGATGGCACGCCCGAGATCGTCATCTGCCGCTCGGTGGTCGGCCTGAAGCCTGTCTTCTGGGCCGCTCTCGATCTCTCGGGGCGCCTGCTGTGGACCCGGGGCGATTCCCAGCGCACTGTGGATGCCCTCGACGGCGACGGCGTGTACCGTACCACCGTTCCCCAGCGACCCGGCTCCTTCGTCTGCTATGACATCGACGGAGACGGCGCCTCGGAAGTCATCACCCTCGGCCTGCGCGAAGACGCTACGGCCACCAGCCAATGGCACATGGACTCTGTCGAGTTGCTGGTCCTGGATGGCCGGACGGGCGAAACGGTCCGGCGCGGGGCCCCGCCCGAGCTGCTCCAGGCCAATGCCTTGATCGACGACCAGCCCATGCCGCCAAACTGGGTGCATCAGCGCATCCTGATCGCGAACCTCCGGGGCACCGAGCGGCCGCGCGACCTGGTCGTCAAGCTCGGGGACACCATCTTCGCTCTTACAGACCAGCTCGAGCTGCTCTGGACCTACCGCTCCGCCCACAACGCCTATCCTCGGCACAATGCCTACATCCCCGCCGTCGGCGATCTGACCGGCGATGGCCGCGACGAAGTGATCCTGGGTCACGCCGTGCTCCAGCCCGATGGCACTCCGCTGTGGGAGGAGTTCCTCGGGGACAACATGGACTCGGTCATGGCCGCGCCCTTCCGGGGCGGCCATAGGGCCATTCTGTCCGGCGGAGGACGGGTGGCGAGCGCTTCCGGGAGGCTCCTGTTGAGCCTCGGTATGGAGGCCGTGCCCCACGGACAGGAGATCCGGTGCGGGGATTTCGATCCCAGCTCCCCGGGGCCCGAGTTGGCCATCCGGTACGCGGGCCACACCCCCGATATCATGCTGGTGGCCGAATCCGGCGAGATCCTCCGGCGGTTCCAGGTCCAGGGCAGCCCCAACAACACGGGCATGGAGCGTATCCGGTGGTACGGGCACGACGGCCCGGACCTGCTCTACTCGCCCGCGGCGCTCTACGACGGCGAGGGGAGCGTCGCGGCCACTTTCGCGGGCCTCCCGGAGCCCACGGGCGGCAACCAGGGCTGGCACCATTGCTTCCCACTGCCCGGCCCTGACGGCGACGCCGTGCTGCTGTACGACCCCCAGGCCACGGAGGTCTTCATCTACAGTCGAAGCGCGGCGCCTGTCGTGTATACGGAGTCCCCGCGAACCTACAACGCTCGGTTGATGGACTGACGGCACCCTACCCCGAGCGTAGTGCCGCCACGACCGTCTCGTACACCTCGCGTAGGGGCACGCCCTTCGCGTCCGCAACCCGGGCACAGTCATCGTACTCGGGGGAGGCGCGCCGGCTGCCGTCGGGCAAAGTCACCCATTTGACTTCCACGCCGCCGAAGGGCGTCTCGACCTGCGAGATCTCCCGCGGGAGGCACATGCGCCGGCACTCCTGGACCCGAAGCCCAATGGTCGAGGTCTCGCGCATCAGCAGGTTCCCCATCTCCTCCGCCATGGCGGGCGCCGTGACCACCGTGATGGCCACCCCCGAGCGGCCCTTCTTCATCGTCACCGGCGAGAGGTACACATCCAGGGCTCCGGCCGCCATGAGCCGCTGGGCCGCGTGGGAGATGATCTCCGGTGTCGAGTCGTCGATCTGGGTGGTTAGCTCCGTAACCCTCGGGAGGGACGCGTACGAATCGGTGGCCCCGAGGAACAGGCGGAGCAGGTTGGGGTAGGGGTCCAAGTCCCGGCCGCCCGCCCCGTGGGCGACCCGGTCGACGGTCATGGCGGGCATCTCACCGATGGGGTCGGCCAATCCCTTGATGATGGCCGCGCCCGTGGGCGTGACGGTCTCGCCCGAGACGTCCACAGGCCGCACGGGCAGCCCCTCCACCATCTTGGCCACCGCCGGCGGCGGCACGGGCATGTTGCCATGGGCACACTTCACGAAGCCGCTTGAGAGGGGGATGGGCGCGGCCGAGATGCTTTCCACGCCGAGCATCTCCAGTGCCACCGCCGTGCCGCACACGTCGATAAGGGTATCCACGCCGCCCAGCTCGTGGAAGTGCACCGCATCCAGGGAGCTGCCGTGGACGTGGGCCTCGGACTCTCCGATACACCTCAGGATGCTTAGCGACCGCTCCGTGGCCCGGTCGGAGAGTCCGGCGGCTAGGACGGCGTCCCGGCACTGGGTATAGGAGAGGCCGTGGTGATGGTGGTGATGGTCATCGTGGTCGTGATCGTGGCCCTCGTGGAACCCATGGGTCTCGCCGTGGTGCTCATGGCCGCTGTGATCGTCGGCCGACACGGTCACGGCGGTGGCCTCGATTCCCGACTTGCTGACTTTGCGGGGCTCGATGCCGATGTGATGCCCGAGGCCGGAGAGGGCCGAGACCAGCTCGCCGGCATCGACGCCGAGGTCGATGAGGGCCGCTAATGTCATGTCTCCGGAGATCCCGATGAAGCAGTCGAAGTGAAGGTGTCTCACGCGTTAGACGTCTCCTCGTCCGTTGACCATGCTGGCGAAGACCGCGGCCCCGAACCCGTTATCGATGTTGACCACGGCCACGCCGCTGGAGCAAGTATTGAGCATTCCGAGCAGGGAAGCCAGGCCACCGAAGGCCGCTCCATAGCCCACGCTCGTGGGCACCGCGATGACGGGGCAGGGCACGAGCCCCGCGACCACGCTAGGCAGAGCGCCCTCCATGCCGGCGACCACGACGAGACAGCGGGCCTCCAGGAGGATGTCCAGGCTACCCAGCAGTCGGTGAAGACCGGCTACGCCCACATCGTACAGCCGCTCGACCCGGTCGCCGAGGTGAGTCAGAGTGACGGCTGCTTCATCGGCCACGGGCACGTCCGCCGTACCGGCACTGACGACACCCACATAGGCCGAGTCGAAGTTGGGCTTGGGCTCGACGCGATCCGGACCCGCGACCACGATCCGTGCCGCCTCGAAGTAGCGCGAATCCTCCACCGATTCGCGCACCGCTTCGAATACCTCCGGTCCGGCCCGGGTGGCGAGGACCGGGGAGTCGCCCTGATCGTAGAGCCGGGCTACGATGTCCCGAATCTGGTCATTGGTCTTGCCCGGGCAGTAGACCACCTCGGGCATGCCCGTCCGCAGGCCGCGGTGGTGGTCGAGCTTGGCGAACCCCAGGTCTTCGAAGGGCATGCGGCGCAGCCGCTCCACGGCCTGATCCACATCCAGGCTGCCATCTCGCACGGCCTCCAGTATCTTCCTAGCGGCGTCGGTCGTCATCCGGCGCTCCCCCTGTATCCAGCCGTTGCTTATGCAGATCGGGCCGCGGGGCCGCTGCTGGCTGAGTCCTTGGCAGGCAGCCCGGCCCACTGGTCAAGCCTACAGAAGAGGGTATCATAACCGGGGCGCACATCATCCATGAACGGGGTGGAAGCTATGACCAAGGCACGACCCCTGCTTACCGCCGCGCTGGTACTGGCGGGCTGCACAATAGGGCTTACCGGCTGTCCTTCACAGGAGCCGCCGGCGTCCCCGCCACCGCCCGCCCCCGCCGAGGCTCCCGAAGCCAGCCCCGCCGAGACCGCATCATCGGAGCCTGAGGTGACCCGCGTCGAGCCCATGGTCGCCCTTGAGGAGCCCGGTCCGGCCACCTTGGATGTGGAGCCCGAGGACGAGGATACCTCCCGCTTCACCATCACCGAGGAATCGGGCCAGGTGCACGAGGGCTCGGTCACCACAGAGGACGAGGTGAGCGCGGAGGACCTGGGGATCCCCGTGCCCGATTCGGCCAGCCGCATCAGCGGCGCCCGCGTGGATAACATCCAGTCCGACAATCCCATGCTGGGCTCGGCCGCAACGGGTGCCCTGGGCATCGTCTACGAGACGGAGGACTCGCCGGGTGATGTGGTCGCCTTTTACCTGGACCACGAATCGGGTCGCTTCTCGGAGCTGGCGCACCCGCTGGTGGCCCAGTCGCACATGAAGCTGGTATCGGATTCCGAGCAGGGCTACTTCATTGGCATCACCGAGTCCGATGAAGGCAC
>WJIW01000282.1 GCA_014730065.1 Armatimonadia bacterium
CGGCGATGGTGGGCTGCACCTTAGGGCAGGCATGGCCCGAGGCTAGCAGCCTGGTGCTGCCCGTGGGCACCGATCGCCAGCTGAGGATCGGCGACATGGGCGGCAAGATCCTGCTGATCGAGCCCGGTGGGGTACTCCCGAAGAAGCACCATCTGCTCGTCGGGCTCGATGATGGGCGGAGTCTGGTGGTGGCCATACAGGGCTGGGGGGGTATGTGGCTGGGCAAGCTCGGCGACCCGCCACCCTTCGGTCGAGACGGACGGACCCGGCTGGTCGATCCCGTCAGCGATGAGTTCAGCTACGAGCGCTTCAAGGACCTGGTGGCCAAGGATGCGGGCATGGAGCGGAAGCGGTCCGTCAAGGCCTTCATGGCGAGTGAGCCACGCATTGCCGGTGTGGGGAACGGGTACGTGCAGGACATCTGCTTCCGAGCCCGGCTGCATCCGAGGCGAGAGCTGTCGAGTCTCACTGGTCGGGAGCACCAGCGGTGGTACCGCGCCATCCGCGGCGTACTGACGGACGCCATCGACCAGGGCGGCCGGGACACGGAGGTTGACCTGTTCGGAGCGCCCGGCGGGTACGTGGCTCAGATGGACCGGCGCGCCAAGGGACAGCCTTGCCCCTCCTGCGGGACGCCGATCGAGAAGATCAGCTACCTGGGCGGCTCCTGTTACGTATGCCCGGAGTGTCAGGCCTTGGAGTAGGGGACTGGACGCACGCCCGGGCGCGACTACGCCCGGGCGCGCGTCAACCCGCCGTTGAGATCATGGGGCGGCCCGTTGCGCCTGGAAGCTCCGCACCGCCATGGCTACTCCGTCGAGGCGAAGCCCGACTGGTTGCCCGCGGGATCGGTCTGGCGCACGAGCCATGTGGCGTCCTCCAGGGCCATGGGCAGCGCCGTCACGGGCACGTCGAAGGTGCGGTCGATGCCCGGTCCGGACCACTCGAAGTACGCGGCACCCCAGCCGAACTCCTCGTAGTAGTCGATGCGGATCTGGTGGGTGCCCTGGGTCAGGTGGCCCGTCCAGGTCTTCTCCACATCGGCGTGATGACCCCAGTTGTCGATGACCATGGCGTTGTCCAGGTACAGGCGCGAGCCGTCATCGCTGGTTAGGTAGAAGGTGTACTCGCCATCCTCGGGCACATGGAGAGTGCCCGTCCAACGGACGCAGAAGCCATCGGGCGGGAGCCGGTCATCGGCCCGGCCGCCCTGGTAGTTGAAGTCGATGATCGGGTCGATGCGGGCGAAGGCCGCGGGCCCGAAGTCGATCCCTTCGGCGTATTGGGCGAGGAACCCGTCGAAGGATCCGGGCAGCTCCACGATGCCCTCACCGTGCTCGTCGAGGACCGTGGCGGCGATGCTCTGGATTGGGAAGCCGCCGTCACCAAGGAAGACCTCGGCCTCGGCGCCGGGCTCGCCGGTGATCGCAAGGTGATCGTCCTCCAGGTCGAGCTGCGGCGCCTCGGCACCCACATCCCATACCAGGGGGACGGGATCGGATTCCATCTCGCCCACCTTGGCCAGTAGCAGGTTGCCCGCCTCGGGCTCAAGCGAGCCCCGGGCCGGCAGGTCCGTGAGGAGCACGGGCCCCGGCCCGATGCGCTTGCCGGCCACGGGCGGGGCGTCCACGTTCTCCTCGCCCAGGTCCTCGGCGGGAAGGGCGCGGATCTCGACCTCGTCGGCCGGCCCAATCCCGCGCACCCACGCCTGAGGCACGGCGGCGTTGGTGACCTCCGGCGTTCCGCGGAGCGAAGGCCGCGCGGGGGCGTCCGCGGGCTTGGCGAGGGCCGTCGCGAACATCTCCCAGTTCGGCGTGAAGAGGGCCCGGCCGTCATCCGTCTGGGCCTGAACGTTGAGACCCAGACTGGTGCCTTCCCAGAGTTGGAGGCCGTCGGTCACGTCCTCGGGTCGGCGGCTGCCGCCCCAGTTGATCTCATTGCTGGCGCCCTGGCCGATGATGGCGGGGATCTTGATCTCCAGGCCGTCGGCGCCTACCGCGGATTGGGCACCGGGCACGTCGCCGGACAGGCCCAGCCCGCTGAACCACACGCGCTCGCCATCGGCCAAGATGATGTAGGTGTCGCCACCCTCCCAGTAGCCGCTCTCGGCGCTGGAGTCGATCTCGGCATATAGGGTGACCGGCTGGTCGGTGCGCACGAGTAGGTACAGTGCGTCCTCGTTCCACGAGCCCTCGATCTCGGTGCCCGCGAGGTCGTCTCGATTGGTCACATAGGGCGAGCTGAAGAGCGGGCCGTAGGAGTCGTCGGCCTCTCCGTCGATGGTCAGGTCCTCGGCGGCGTAGGCCACGGCGGGCGTCAGGGCCACGGTGGGGTGGGGGTCATCACCATCGATCATGCCATCGCCATCGGTATCGGGGTTGGTCGGGTCGGCGCCTCGGAAGATGTCCGAGGTGAACTCGGCCAGGTCGTCCAGGCCATCGTCATCGGTGTCGGGCTTGGTGGGGTCCGATCCGAGCCGGGCCTCGTCGATGGGCAGGCGGGCGTCGTCGTCGGCCAGACCGTCGCCATCGGCATCCTCGACCAGGAACGAGTCCTCACGGACGCCGCGCACTTCGAGAATCAGCGGCGCCACGCCTCGCAGCGTCGCCGCCTCCCAGGACCAGTGCTGGGCGCCCTGGACGCTCCACGGGAAATGGGCCTCCACGCTGTCGGCGTAGGGATGGCCGTGCATCACCTGCGGGTACTCGCCGGCGATGACCAGGTCGAAGGCATGCTGGAACTCGTGGACGAAGGTCCAGGCCACCCCGTACCATACCTCCGCGTCGTCCTCTGGGTACCAGCTCAGCCCGCCCCGGCTGTCGGGCATTCCAAAGGCCGCGCCGGTGCCCTCGAAGACGTTAAAGCCGCCCCAGTTGCCCTTCAGCGGGGTGCCGGTGGTGAAGATGCCGTCATAGTCCCCGGGCTCGACTCCGCGGCCCGCCAGGTCGGCCTCCAGATGCTCATATGTGGGGCCTTCGGTCTCGGGAGCTGGCTCGTCGATGAGCAGGTACTCCAGCTCCAAGTTGAGCTGGCCGAAGGTGTTCCGGAAGTAGAACAGCCGGCCACGCTCGATGCCCTCTTGAATGCCCGCCACATCCTCGTCGGACAGCCACTCGTCGGGGTTGTCGGAGCTCCCCCGGTAGATGGGAATGAGCACCTTGAGGTTCTTGACCTCCAGGTCATCGGCCGCGGCGGGCGCGACCAAGGTCGAGAGAGCGGCGAGCAAGGCCGCTAGTGTGAGTAGGCGCATGGTACTGACTCCTCCTGCGGTGGGTGTCTGCCGTGTGTCACTGATGACAGTGTAACACCGGTGGGTGACCGGGGGGAGTGTAATGGGTGGTCAAGCGCAGCGACCTATCCACCGGCGGCCATGGAGCCTGAACTCGGCGAGGTCGGTGAACTGCTTGTCGGCCAGGTTAGTCACCAGATCCCTATCGCGCTTGGTGAGCGAGTCAAACTCCTCGTGCACAATACAGCTTACGAAGCGCAGATCGGAACGCAAGAACTCACTGCAGCATACAGCCGCCAGCCGAGCCTTGGCTTGGTCGCGCACGCCGAAGAGGTACACCGGTCGCTGACCGGGCAGCACCAGCTCGTAATCGACTTCGAGCTCCGGTCGCCCGGGCAATGGCACCACGTTCTGGCTCGGGCTCAGGTCGCGGAGCTCGTCATGCACGAAGTCGCGGAGCTGCTCGTAGAACAGGCTCCGCACTACCTCCCTGCGGAACACCTTGACCGAGGAGACGCGCGTCACCGCCTGAACGAACTGCATGAGCGAGGGGTACAGGTCATCGGTTGCTAGATCGAGGGTGAGCACCCCCTCTGAGCTATCCACTCCGGCTTGGCGGGCGATCCGCTCGATCACATTGGCGCGCCCCGGAGCCTCCGTGTCGCAGTAGTACGATAGACGCATGAGGGTCATGCCGGCATCGGTGAGTCTGACGGGCCGCCCCTCATCGGTCTGCTCGACGAACACATCGACCAGGTCACCGTCCTCGTGTTGGAAGGGAAGCAGGATCTGCACAAGGTCGGGGCGACGCTGCCGTGTGGCAACGAAGGAGCCGAACTCCTGGGACAGGGTCTCAGCGTAGTCCATGGCCATCGCTACTCCTCCCCTAGAGGCAGCCTCGGCTGATCTAGATGGCCGTAGTAGTCGCGCCAGTTCTCAACGGCCACGTCCAGCAGGAAAGCGTGAAGCGCCTGCTCGTACGAAGCCCAGGCCTGGGTCGGGGCGCCGTCGCCCCAGGCCTCCAATCCATGCTGGACGCGCCTAGCATAGGCGCGGTGTATGTGACAGGTCGCGTGCCACTCACCTCCGCGCGAGAAGGGGGCCGTCGGCCCATGCTGGCCATTGTACCTGAGCAGCAGCAGGCGTGCACCATCAGGAGGGTCGTGGATCAGGCCGATGGAGGAGTTCTCGGGCAGCCGCACGAGCACCCGAGTGAAGACCTGGAACCGCTCACCGGCGGCCACGTCCTCGGCCACGAAGCCATTGCGTCTGTGCCCACCTCTTACCTCGTCCTCACGTCGCGGAGGGGCCACCATGCGCTTCGTGCACGATATGAGCTGGTCCAGGTCCTGTTGCGTGACGTCCACGGCCCACTCCCGTCGCCCGCGGCATTGGGCTTGCGACTCGCTGTCACCAACGATGTCGCGGATACGGGGGTTCGGGATCAACCCCCCACCATCACCTTCACCCGGTCCTCCCGGTCCATCGCCGCCACGGCGTCGTGGATGCCCTCCAGAGGGAAGCGGTGGGTGATGATCTTCGACGCATCCACCAGCCCCTTCTCCTGGAGCGTGATCGACTTCCGCATCACCGTGGGCGTCACCGAGAAGCTGGCGTCCATGCGGATCTCCGTGAAATGGATGTCCCGAGGGCTCACGGGAACGGTGCCGGGCACGATGACACCGAACACGTTGATCCGCGTGCCCCTGCGGCAGAGGTCGAAGGTCAGCTCCGCGGCCTCCAGGGCGCCGGCGGCCTCGAAGATCAGGTCGGGACCCTGGGGGAGGATCTCATGCACCCGCTGCTTCACGTCCTCCGTCGCGCCGTTGATGGTATGCGTCGC
>WJIW01000283.1 GCA_014730065.1 Armatimonadia bacterium
AGGGGGCCCGGGACTCGCTGCTGGTCGATGACCGCCTTAGGCTGCTGCCGGTGATGGCATGGGCCCTGCGCTCTACCACCCTCGATCTGGCCGAGCTTAGCACGCGCGCGGGGGGCGAGAGCGCCGAGGCCCTACGAGCCCTCGCCGCCGACCACGAGACGTGCATGGGCGCGGCGTGCGACATGCGCCGGGGCTGCGCCCTATCCCGACTCCGGCTGCGCGCCGCGGCATCGGACCTGCTCATTATCAACCACGCCCTCTGGTTCGCCGGAAGCGCCGTGGGGACGATCCCCGAGGTCCATCGGGTGGTCTTCGATGAGGCCCACACCCTGGAGGACGTGGCCACCGATCACTACACCTTGGAGCTGTCGGCCGATGCCCTGGAGCGGATCATGCTCCGGGTCCACAACCCCGCCGACGGCGATGGGGTCATCGCAGCGACGGAGTCGCTCCTGGAGGCCGCCATCCCGCCGCCCCAGGACGCGCTTGCCCTCGCCCGCTCGGCACGGGAGATGGCTCAGCAGATCCTCTCCTCGTGCTCGGCCTTGGGGCGGCTGTGCGAGGCGCTGGCCGACAAGCTCGATCCCGGCGGCCGGGCGGGACGTAGCCGCCTCAGGCCCGAGGTTACGCGGCTTCTACCCTATCAGCATCTCGCCGAGTTCACCGAGGACACCTGCGTCGAGCTGCGCTCGCTAGCGGAGATCCTGGATCAGCTCGCCGGCCTCCTGGGCGATCTAGAGGATTCGCCGATGGGCGAGCTGGAGCTGCTGGCCATCGCCACGGGTGAGCTGCGATCCCAGTCCGCCGAGCTGCAAGGATATGCTGAAGCGGCCGAGGAGGTCATCGCCCTAAGTGACCCCGACCGGGTGTTCTTCCTGGAGCGCAGTCGTAGCGAGGCCGTAGTGCGGGCAGCCCCCGTGGAAGTGGGCCGCGACCTGGCCCGGCAGGTGTTCGAGCCCCGGCCCACCGTCATCCTTACCTCGGCTACCCTCAGCGTGGGCGGCGACATGAGCTACTTCCAGGATCGCCTGGGTCTCGGCCAGGTGAGTGAGCGGCTCATCTCCGCCTCCTATCCCTCGGAGTTCGATTACTCTACCCAGACCTGCTTCTGCGTTCCCACGGACGTGCCGGACCCGCGGGAGGATGGCTGGCTGGATGCCGTGGGTGAGGCCATCGTGGAGCTGGTCCAGGCCACCCGGGGGCGGGCCCTGGTGCTGTTCACCTCGCGGGCCCACCTGGAGGCGGTGTACGAGTCCCGCCGGCGGGACATCGAGGCCCTGGGGATCCCCACCTACAGCCAGCTCGCGAACCTGTCCCGAGCCCATGTGCGGAGGGCCTTCAGCCAGGACGTCAGCTCGGTTCTGTTCGCGACGCGCAGCTTCTTCGAGGGTGTCGACATCCCCGGCGAGTCCCTCTCCAGCGTGGTGCTGACGAGGCTGCCCTTCGCCGTTCCCACCGACCCCATCGTCGAGGCCCGCCGGGAGAAGGTAGCCGAGCGGGGCCACGACCCCATGGAGGCCTACTACATCCCGCAGGCCGTGATTACATTCAGGCAGGCCTTCGGCCGGCTGATCCGCCGCAAGACCGACCGGGGCAGTGTGATCGTCCTCGACCCCAGGATCGTCCGCAAGCGCTACGGGAAGAGGTTCATGGAATCCGTGCCGGAATGCCGGGTAGTCCAGAAGCCCCTCGGGGCCGTGGCTGACTTCCTCTCACGGTTCTTCGATGAGGGCTAGCGCCGGCAGGGACGGAGTGGATGTATGCTCGAGGAGACCACCGGCCGATGCTTCGCATGTGGCCCCAACAACCCCATCGGCCTGAAGCTGAGCTTCCGGTTCGAGGGCGATGAGTACGTCACCGAGTTCACCCCCGGCACCCACCACCAGGGGTACGACGACATCGTGCACGGAGGCTTGGTGGCCACGGTTCTCGACGAGGTCATGGCTCGAATGCTCTGGGACCGGGGCTTTCCCTTCGCCACGGCGGAGATGACGGTGCGGTATCGCGCGCCGCTGCGCGTCGGCACCACGGCTCGGTTCGTCGCGCGCATCACGCGCCAGCGGGACAAGATGATCGAAGCCGAGGCCGAGGCGCTAACGGAAGACGGCACGGTACTGGCCTCGGCCAAGGGGCGCTTCCTGCCGGTCAGGGGACTGGAGCCCTGAGTGGGAGCTAGCCACCCGGCCGGCGCAGGATTTGGTTGTCCGCCAGCCCCTGGGGCTCCCCGCCCGGCTCGCCCACGGGCTCGACGGTGTCGTCCCCTACGGAGTCGGGGCCCGGGGTCCCATCCACCGACTCGGGGTCCATGGCCTCCAGCTCGGCGGGCTCGGGGCGGTCGGCCGGAGCGGGGGTATCGATGGGCGGCGCGACCTCGTCGCCGGGCATGGGCAGGTCCTCGGCGGGCGGCCCGACCTTGACGATCTCGTTGCGCATGGCGTAGCGGTCACTGGAGAGCCATTCCCGCTGCTCGGGCTGGCCGGGCCGCTTGATGATGCGGTGCACCGTGGCGGTGAAGCCTCGCCGGCCCTCCTGCTCGACCTCCTCGGCCCCCGGCTCCATCTCGGGGTCGAGGACCTCCACCACCTCGAACTCGGTTACGCTCACCCCGCTACGGACGATCTCCACCTTCTCGGGCTTGTCCTCGGCGGCGCCCAGGAAGAGGCACGAGACCTGGCCATCGCCGGCGAAGGTCCGAAGCTGGATACGGTGAGGGGTGTTGTTCTTGATGACCAGATCGATGCCGCTGCCCCAGTCCACAGTGGCATCGCGCCCAGTGTCCAGGTACGCCACGGGCATCATGTGCGGCCTTCGGCTAACGATCTCCAGGCCGGCCACCAGTGCGGCATTGTACAGGGTCGACGAGACCTGGCAGATGCCGCCGCCGATGTCGTCTTCGATCTCGCCGTCGATGTAGACGTGGGCGATCTTGTACCCGCCCTCGGCGGTGCGCTTCCCTACGGTCTCGTTGTATGACAGGGTAGCGCCGGGCTCGATGAAGGCCTCGTCGAGGGCGCCTGCGGCCAGGGCGATGTTGTGGGACCGGTTCGCCTCGCCCATGCTGTAGCTAGTGGAGAAGGCACCCAAGACGGCGTTGAAATGGCTCAGGTCCTCATAGCGGGGCTCGGCGTACGACACCTCGACGGCCAGGGGGATGTTCGCCATTCCCAGGTCATCCACGGAGCTGACCAGACGGTCCCGGGTCTTGGACACGTCGAGCTGGCGACCAACAACCCCCGGATCCACCGATACGGCGTGGGTCTCGCGATCGAACTCCACCGAAGCCTGCTCGGGCTCCCGCTCCAGGTCGCCGGCCAGCCGGTGCAGGGCCGACGTGAGTGTCGCCTCGCGCACCATGGTGGCGACAGGGACCCGGACGCCCTCCCGGGCGGCCGAGCGCCGCGCATGCCACGCCTCGACCAGCCCGCCACGATGGCCGACCTCCAGAGCCGACTGGATGGTGGCGTCCAGGTCCACCGTCAGGCCCAGCTCGCCCCGGGTGACCTGCCAGCGATCGTCGCCATGGGTGAGGGTGATCTCGTCGCTTTCCAGGCCCTCCACCGCCGGGGCGAGGGCTGCCTTGGCTTCCGAGGCCGTCATGCCGCCCAGATCCACGCCGCGCACGCTCACGCCCTGGGCGATGGTCTCACTCTTGTAGCCCGCCACCAGGTAGAAGCCGCTGGCCGCCACGATGACCGCGAGCGCCGCCGCGCACGCCAGCACGGGCAGCACCACACTCCGCATCGTGCTGCGACTACGCCTACGACTATCGGTACGTGCTCGGGTGGCCACGGGCATCCCTCTTGGAGAGTATCGGGCACGGCTTTCATGGAGGTCTTGGATCGCGCGGCGAGCAATCCTTCATCCTGGACGCGGATAGGGCTCGCCGGCCCAGGTGCACTCATCTAGCCTGGCCCATGTATGGAGTATAATCGACACATGAGTATCTTGGCCGGAAAATGCCGAAATGGGACACGACACATGGCCCGGGTGGGCCTGTTCCTGCTCGCTGCTGCGCTGCCAGCGAGCTCGTCGGCGCAGATCGACATCCGCTCCACATTCACCGAGGGACTGGCAGCGTACCGGGCGGCCTCCTACCTACAGGCCGCGGAGCTGCTCAAGCAGTGCAGGGAGCTGGCGCCGCAAGTCCCCGAGTACGGCCTCTGGGAGGCCACGGCGCTCATCCGGGCCGAGGAGTACCGCGACGCCCTGCCCGTTCTGCAAGCGGTGCTGGAG
>WJIW01000029.1 GCA_014730065.1 Armatimonadia bacterium
CTCCGGTACTCGGCGGCTCGGTTGCCCGCAGCCGCCCGATCGGCGGCCGCCGTCGCCGCCTGGGAGTTAAGGCTCGTCACGGCTTGGGTTCGCGCGGTCATCTCGGTCGAGAGGTCGGCGATCCCGTTGGCCTGCTTGTACTCGCGCATGAGGGCTTCGTTCTCGAGGATCTGCTCACGATAGTCGTCAAGCTGGCTGTCGATGAACTCCACGGCGCGGCGGGCCGCGTTGCGCGTGCCCGTCTCGTTCTGCTCAACGAATACCTCTGCCACGGCATTGGCGAACTGCGCAGCACGCGCGGGATCCGTGTCGCTGACTACCACGATGAGCATGTCCGTGTCCTCGGGCGAGTCGACACGGACCTCGAACTCGTCGCCCAGGGAAGCGGCGTCGAGTCCGATCCGCTCCGCTGCCTCGCGGTAGATCTCCGGGTTCTCCAGCAGCCGTCGCTGGGTTTCCACACTCCGCGGTCCGGGTGCCATGAACTCCTCGAGGGCGGGAATGGCCGCCCTGCCCCGGGCAGGGCTCTCCGGACTGACCAGAATGGCGACCTCGGCCTCGTACACCGCCGGCTGTGTCCACGTGAAAAACGCTACCGCCGCCAGCACCACAACGAAGACCGCCAAGGCCAACGGCCAGCGACGGCGCAGCAGACGGCCCACCGCGCGGGCATCCATGCCCGAGGGTGCGCCGTACATTCCCTGACTGTAAGTCTCCGCCTGCATAGCGCCTCTTCCGGTCCATGTATGTCGCGGCGACTATCATCCGCCCGCGGTTCGACGCGCCAGGAATCCGTCCCCCGCGCCGCTCCCGCGACTTCCATGCGGCTCAGCCTTCGCACCAGCTCCGAGCCCGAGCTTGCCGCTACCCAGCCGGCTTCGCCGCAGTGCGGCTACGCCGTGCTAGTTCCCAGCCCGAGGTGAACCTCGGGCTGGGAACTAGAAGAACAGGATATCGGCCAGATTGTATGCGCTCAGCCCGCTCAGGATGTTGCCTAGCCAGCCTCCGTAGTCGGTATGGTCCGAGCGCGGCACGAAGATGATGTCGTCGGGCTGAAGCTCCAGGTCATCCTCCTGCACACCATCATCGTAGAAGGCGCCGAGGTCCAGCTCATAGATCTGATCCCGACCGTCGACCTTCCGGATCAGGGCGGCGTGGTAGAAGTCTCCGCCCTTCTCGTTTCGGGTCTTCGGAATGGGCCCGCCCGCAAGGGCGATCAGGTCCACTGCCCGGTCACCTTCATGCCACTCGTACAGACCCGGTGAGCGCACATAGCCCACCACGGCGACACGGTTCCGAGCGAAGGGCACCCGGATGGAATCGCCGGGAAGCAGCTCGATGTCGTTCTCATCCAGGTCAACAGCAATCTCGGTGCCATCGGCCCGGCGGACCATGATCTCGGCCCGCGAGCCCACGTTAGTCAGGACTCCTCCGGCGAGGCCAATCGCATGGCTCACTCGCTCGCCCGGCCTGAACTCGTAGTAGCCCGGATTGTCCACATAACCCTCGACGGTCACGCGGTTCTGCGCCTCGGGCACGACCAATGTATCCCCCGGCATGATCTCCGGATCGCTAGTGGGCTCCGACCCGGTCAGCACGAAGCTCATGTCCAGATGGAGTACATCGCCGTCGGCCCGGTAGAGGCTGACTCTCTGGAGATCTGCGGCCGTGGTGGTCGCCGGGATCGTTGTGGGGCGCAGCGGACCGCCCGCCTGAGCCAAGGCGTCGCTCGCCTTATAGCCCGGCAGAAGCAGGTACCGCCCGGGGCGCACCACGTGCCCCAGAACCACAGCTTCGTACCGCTCCTCGGGAACGTAGATGGTGTCGCCTGCCTCGACCAGCGGATCAGTGGCCGACGTGCTTTCCATCTCACCCTCCAGGATGGCGCGCAGGTTCAGCACCTGCGACGCGCCGTCCCGACGGGTGAGCACGACCTGGGTCAGATCGCCGGCTGAGTTGTAGACCGACCGAGCGCCGCTGGGCCGGTTGATGCCACCGCCGGCCTTGGTTATCAGATCGGTGACTCGGTCACCTTCGACGCGCTCGTACTGCCCCGGACTCTCCACATAGCCGAGTACGTTGATCTCCTTGCTCTCCCGCGGCACGTACACGGCATCGCCCGGGCTCAGGACGGGATCGGTGCCCACGCCCGAAACCAGCAGGGCCTTGAGGTTGGTAGTCCGCACCGAGCCATCGGCACCCCGCAGGATCACCTGGGTAAGGTCGCCGTCCTCGTCGGCGCCGCCGGCCAGCCCCACGGCATCAGAGAGTCGGGTGCCATCCTGCACAGGGAAGTAGCCTGGGCTCCGCACATAGCCCAGGACGGAGACCATGATCTGCAGCTCGATGACGAGTGTGTCGCCCGGCGCAAGGGTCTTCTGGGCAGCCTCGCCCGTCCCCGCCAGGGCGTCATCGAGATCGACGGGCTCGACCGTCCCATCGGTGTGTAGAATGCGTGCCCGAGCGGCCGAAGCTTCGGATTCGCCGGCCAGCAACAGGCCACCGGCGGCCGCTATCGCGTCACGGATGCGCATGTCGGGCTGGTGAGGATAGCTGCCTGGGCTCCCCACCGCCCCGATCACGTTGACTTTAAGGGCGTTATACTGACTGATGGTAACAGTTACCCGAGGCGAGACGAGCCATCCCGCATCGACCAAGCCAGCGGCGATCTCGTTAGCTAGCGCCTCGGGAGTGAGGCCGGCGGCGTCGATGGCCCCCAGAGGAGGGAAGCCGATCTGGCCGTCGGGCCCGATGGTCAGCGCGTTGCCGCCGACCCGCGTCAGCTCCGGCTCGCCCATCACCGTCACCTCGACCACGTCGCCGACACCTAGCACATACGGTGCGGACTGGGCCAGGGCAGGTGCGCAAGCGCAAACCAAGAGACACAAGGTCGTGATCGTATGACTGCGCCTCATGCTGTCAGTGGCCAAACGGGACAACGGACCCACCATCGCGATCACGGGATCAGATTCATGGTCGCTGTAGACCATCGGACGGTACCATATACTGAAGGACGCGGCAAGAGTCCTTCTCCCCACATTTCGGCTCGCTCAGGTCGGGCCCGGGGCCCTGACCTCACGGTCCGATTCTTCTTCTGGAGCTCGCAGGCTCCTGCCCAGATGGCCATCCGACGCTGCCGGTACGTATGGATCCCGGGCCGGAGGCAGCGCGATGGCCGCCAGGCGTCCAGCTCCTAACCTCGGTCGACGTCCCAGAGCTCGGTCCCGAAGTGGTCCCACGGCAACCGGCCCTCGTTGGGGTCGTCGATCCGGAACTGGTCGTTCATGGCGTAGATGAGCAGTGCGCCCTCGGTGCCCGCCTGGTAGCCGTGGGCGACTCCCGAGGGGATGTGCAGCAGTCCTGGCGCCTCGCCGCTGAGCAGAGCCTGAAGTCGCGCCCCCTCGGTAGGTGAGCCAGCGCGGCAGTCGATCAGCCAGACGCGCAGCTCCCCCTGGATGACACACCAAAGCTCGTCCTGCACTCGCTTGGGATGTATGTGGAAGGCGTTGATCCTGCCGGGCGCGGCGTGGGATATGGAGACCTGGCGGACGGCGAAGCCCTCGTGGCCCTCGGCATCGCCCGCTTCGCTCAGCCGGAGCAGCTCCATGAAGCTGCCCTCCAGGGATCGGTGCTTGCGCAGCGGGGTATGGGTCGCGCCGTCGATGGTCGCGCCCCCGCCGTATTCCTGGAAGGTCAGGGCCGCCTGGACCTCGCGGGTCAGGTCGATGTCCACAGAGCCACTCCCTCTCCCGGCGCGCTTCAGCTCTTGGCCCGCAATCGGCGAAGCGCTTCCTCGGCGGCTTGGCGCACCTCGCTGCTCGCCGATACGTCCAGATCGGCCATGGCCTCCAGGATCGGCTCGGACTCGGCCAGCAGCTCCATGGCCTCCACCAGCCACCAGCTCGTCTGGCGAATGCGGTTGCACGCCAGCGACCCTAGCTTCCGGACGAAGTGCAGCGCCACGTCCTTCTCCTCCTGGCAGAGCAGCTCGAAGTTGGCGTAGCTCATGACCAGGACCTTGACCTCCGTCGCCGCTCTCACGCTGGCCGAGCGGGGCTGGGCATCGAGCAGAGCGATCTCGCCGAAGGCCTGGGGCTTGGTGAGGGTGGTGATGATCCGCTGGCGACCCGCCCGATCGGTGCGGAGGACGTCCACTTTGCCATCAAGCAGGATGGTCAGGGATCGATCGGTAGTACCCTCCTCCACGATGACCGTTCCGTCTTCTGCAGTGAACCTCCGGAGATACCGGGCCAAAGCCAGGATCTCGTCCCAGGAGAACTCCCGAGCCCAGCGGGTGGTCTCCAGCTCCTGGGCCCGTTCTTCGACGGGCATGTCGCTGGGAGTCATCTTGCGCTGGTAGCCCATGGACGTGGCGCCTCCTCGGTCCCGCCCCCACATGCCACGAGGGTCTTCCTTGGGTGGTCCTGATGCACCTGCCGCGGCTACCGGGGACTATGCTGGCCCACTAGGCGCACGCCGCAGGATGACTTCTCCCTCATCGTCGATGGCCAGGACACCCAGATGCACGCGCCCCTGCATGTCCCCTCGCTCGGGCATGCGGCGCTCATTGGCCTCGGCCATGAGGCTGGGCATCCAGAGCCCCACGTAGAGCGGGTACTCGCCGCCCCGGGCCTCGGGCGGGACCTCGATGCGGACGGGTGCCGCAACCTGGCCCGTCTCATCGAAGGCGCCTTCGGCGACTGTGGGAGCGACCGTGCCCTGGAAGGCGATCTGTCCATCCGGGCCGATCAGGTGGCAGTAGGGCACCGAGGGCTCGGGACCCGGGCGCCGGATGGTCCAGACGAGCGGCAGATCGATGGCGCCCTCGACGACCTCCAGCGACACCTCGGGGCCCCCGGCGTCCAGGGCCACATCGAAGTCGCCCGTGACCAGGATCGTGCCCAGCCGGTACCGTCGCCCGCCGTTGGAATCCTCGTGGGGCAGCGCGTAGATGGGCGTGCCCGTCGGCCGGCCCACCGACGCCCAGACGGTGTAGGTCCCGGGCCGCACGTAGAAGGGCAGGGCCGCCCGCAGGTCGTGACTCACCGCCTCGGCCTCACCGGGCGGGCCGACGGGCAGGCTTGCCACATCGAAGGCCTCATCGGTGAAGACGGTGACGATGCCTTCCTCGCCGGTCTCGGGATCGGTGGCCGTCAGGGTGATGGCCGGGTTGCCGCCCCGGTAGCAGGGCGCCACGCCGGCGTTCCGCCAGCTCATCTCGAAGCTGATCGTGTCGCCGGGCCGGCACTCCGAGGGCCACGAGGCGCGGATGAGCTGCAGCCGGTACCCCAGCCGCTGGTTGATGCGGTGGATCAGGTCGCGGTTCTCCTCCAGGAACTCCTGGGGCCACCAGTGGATGGCGGCATAGCTAGCATGGTACTCCTCCACGGCTTGGAGGTACAGGGAACCATCGAGCCAGTTGCCCCGGTCGCGGGAGCCGCCGTAATGCTCGCACTCGAGGATGACGGGGACGGTGGGCCAGAAGTCCTGGGCCATCTCCTCGTGGTAGTAGGCATCCTCGCCTGGTTGCACCAGGATGCTATCGTCGCGGAGGGCCAGGCCCTTCTCCAGGGCGTATGCGATGGACTCCTCGCCCTGGAAGGAGAAGTCGTCGTTGGCCGCCAGCAGCGTCTCGTCGAAGTGCTCCAGGTGCAGGTCGATGTGGCGGATGATGGTCTCTGACGGATACTGCATCTGGGTGCTGGCGAAGAGATGGCCCTCGCCCCACACACCGAAGGAGCCTACATCGATGAAGGCCACCTCGGGGTTGCCGTCGTACCGCGCGGCCATGGCGGCCAGGAAGTTGTCCAGCTTCTCCAGGAAGACGGGGTCCTCGTAGTCGGGCTCCCAGAAGGGGCCGTCTTCATCGAGCCGGCCGGGGGTGAAGTTGTAGCCCACTGCTCCCGCCTCCCGAACCCATTCGGGGGTCGCGAACCTCATCCAGGATTCGGCACAGGAGATTCGCAGAGCGATCTGCTTGCCCTCGGCGATCCACCGCTGGGCCGGCCCATCGATGACCGACCAGTTGAAGATGCCCTCTTCGGGCTCCACGTAGGACCACGGGATGCGGAGGTAGATAACGGTGAGCCCCGGGAACTCCTCCAGAGTGTCCCACGGCGCGAGCCGGCTGCCGTAGTTGGTGGGGATGTTGCTGTAGTAGTGGAAGGTCCAGCCCATGCCCGGGTTCTCCAGGGCCTCGCCCGTGTCCGCGGGGGTAACGGTGACGCGCTCCTGGCATAGCCCCGCCGTGGTTGCCAGCAGCGGGAGGACGAGCAGCATCTTCGAAGGGCACATGGGGCATCGGCCTTTCCGGGGCGGGGCACCGTTCCCCACTGCCCTGCCCCACCCCTGCCGAGACAGGGCCGCGCCGAGCCCGGGAGAACATACCGCCATGCCTGCCGAGAGAGCCCATAGGGCCCGACATCACGAGACTCTGATGGAGGCCCGGGAGAGCCTGGCACTGATGCTGGGGCCCGAGGCCGAGTTTCGCGACGGCCAGCTCGAGGCGATCACCGCCGTGGCCGAGCCCGGGTCGCGGGTCCTGGTGGTCCAGCGCACGGGCTGGGGCAAGACCCTGGTCTACTTCATCGCCACGCGCATGATCAGGGTGCGGGGCGCCGGGCCCACCGTGGTGGTGAGCCCACTGGTGTCGCTGATGCGGAACCAGCTTGCTACGGCGGAAGCGGCGGGGGTGTCGGCGGCCGCCATCACCTCGGGGAACCGGCCCGAATGGGAGACCATCCGCCGCAATCTGCTCCAGGGCAAGACCGACCTGCTGCTCATCTCGCCGGAGCGGCTGGCCTACGGCGGGTTCCGCCGGGACGTGCTCCAACAGCTTCCCAAGGGCATCGGTCTGCTGGTCATCGATGAGGCCCATTGCATCTCCGACTGGGGCCACGACTTCCGGCCCGACTACCGCCGGGTGGCCCGGCTGATGAGCAGGATCCAGAAGCATGCCCGCGTTCTGGCGACCACCGGTACGGCGAACGATCGCGTCGTCGAGGATGTGAGAGCCCAGCTCGGGTCGAGCATGCGCGTCCTGCGGGGACCCCTGGCCCGGGAGTCGCTGACCCTCCAGACCATCGTGCTCCACCAGCCGACCGAGCGGCTGGCGTGGCTGGCCGATCACCTGCCCACGCTGCCGGGGTCGGGGATCATCTACTGCCTGACCCGGGCCGATACCGAGCTGGTGGCGAGGTGGCTGCGGGAGCGCGGGATCGATGTCCATGCCTATCACGCCGGCCTGAGCCACGAGGAGCGGGCGGAGCGCGAGGGCTGGCTCCTGGCCAACAAGTGCAAGGCCCTATGCGCCACCGTCGCCCTGGGTATGGGGTTCGACAAGCCCGACCTTGCCTTCGTCATCCACTACCAGCGGCCTCGATCGGTCGTCGACTACTACCAGCAAGTCGGGCGGGCGGGCAGAGCCCTGCCTCAAGCCTATGGCATCCTCCTGGCCGGTGCCGAGGATGACGCCATCGGGGAGTACTTCGCGAGCACCGGACAGCCGGCGGCCGAGGAGCAGAGCCAGGTGCTCCGTGCCGTGGAGGCCCATGGCCCCGTGTCCGAGGACCAGCTTGCGCCCATCGTGAACGTGTCGAAGACCCGGCTGGCGCAATGCCTCCGGCTGCTTCGGGCCGACGATGTCGTCGGTTGGCGTGATGGGCGCTGGTACCGCCGGCCGGGCTCCTGGTCACCGGACTTCGACCGCTGGGCGCGCATCTCGGCCCATCGGCTGATCGAGATGGAGCGCATGGCCCGCATGACGAGCCACGACGGCTGCCTGATGGAGTACATCTGCCGGGAGCTGGACGATCCATCGGCGGCCCCCTGCGGGCGCTGCGCCAACTGCGCGGGCCCCGACCTGCCCGAGCGGTACGCCCGTCGTACCCTTCGTGAGGCCGATGCGGCAGTGAAGGCCAGCCATCCGGAGATTCAGCCACGCCGGCAGTGGCCGGCCGATAGAGAGCACCCCGAGCCCCGCCCCATCGAGCCCAGCCTAAGGCTGAAGTGGGGGCGCGCCCTGTGCGTGTACGGACGCCTCGGGCACGGGGCGGCGGTAGCCGACGGGAAGTTCCGGCGCGGCGGGTTCGGCAGGGCCCTGGTGCGGGCGTCGGCAGAGCTGATCAGGGACACCTGGTCGCCCCACCCCACCCCCACCTGGATCACCCATGTGCCCTCACGGCGACGTCCGCGCCTAGTCGCCGACTTCGCACAGGCCTTGGCGCGAGCCCTGGGGATCCAGTGCCGAGAGGCGCTGGTCAAGCGCAGCGAGACCCGGGAGCAGAAGCGGATGCTCAACAGCTCGCACCAGCTCGCGAACGTCCGGGATGCCTTCGGCGTCGACCGAAGAGCGATCATCGCCGGCAGTCCCGTGCTGCTGGTGGACGACATCGTCGATTCCCGCTGGACCCTGACGGTGTGTGGCGCCAAGCTGTTGGAGGCGGGATCGGGCCCCGTCTTCCCCTTCGCGCTGGCCGCTGCGACGGGGGTGGCCCGGCCGTAGCCGTGGCTACTTGACGATGGTGAGGCCGCCGTCGACCACCAGGAACTGCCCAACCACCATGCTCGCCTGGTCCGAGGTGAGGAAGGCCACGGCGTTCGCGACATCCTCGGGCACGATGATCCGGCCCGCCGGGGTGCGCTCCTGAGCCTCGGCGATCAGCTCATCGGCGCCCGGGATCCGCCGTGCCGACTTAGTATCGGCGATGCCGGCCAGCACCCCGTTGACGACCACATTCTGTGCCGCCAGCTCCACGGCGAGGATTCGAGTCAGGGCCTCCAGCGCCGCCTTGGCCACCCCGACCACGCCATAGCTTGGCAGCACCCGCTGCCCTCCCTCGCTGGTGATGCTCACGATGCGTCCCGACCCATTCTTCATCAGGGGCAGGGCCCGCTGAGCCATTCCCAGTAGCGAGTGGGCCGATGCGTGCATGGTCACGTCCCAGTGCCGGACGGTGGTCTCCAGAAGCTGGCCCGGGATGCCGAAGGCCGCGTTGGCAACGAGGATGTCCAGGGTGCCGAACTCCTCCGCCGCCTCCTCGAAGAGAGCGTCGAGGCTCTCCTCGCGGCCCACATCGGCCCGCACGGCGATGGCCCGGCCCCGGCCGCGGGCGTTGATGGCCTCCACGACCTCCCCGGCCTCGCTCTTGCTGCGGCGGTAGTTGACAATGACGTTCACGCCCTCGTCGGCCAGGCGCTCGGCGATGGCCCGGCCGAAGCCTCGGCTGGAGCCGGTCACGACGGCGTTCTTGCCCTCTAGCTCGGGGTACATGGCGTCCTCCAGTATGGGGGTCGGGGCATGTGGTCGCGCCCCGGACAGGTCGATGAATCGGAAGGGTGACCATCACGGCCGACGGTGTCAAGGGAGCGGGCGCTCCCGAGCGAATGGATGGGTGATGATGCTCTGGCCCCTCGCCATCGCCCTGACCCTAACGGCGCCCGCGTACACACCTGGCGCCTTCTTGGAGCACGACCGGGTCCTCTCGGAGCTGGCCCTGGCCGCACCGGCCGCCGATCGAGCACGCATCGAGGTGTTCTCCGCCGCCTACGGCCGGCACGGCGCGTACGGCACCACGGCCCCGGCCCACCAGCCGCCGCCCGCCGAGTGGGTCGACGCCGTCCTCGATGTCGGCGCTCTGCCCTGGGTGCGAGTGGAATGGGACCCGGCCATCGCCGTGCGCGACCTCAGCAAGCTGGGCCGGTCGCTGAGGGCCGTCGACGACGGCGCATGGGTGGATCTCTTCCCCGTAGACGGGCCCGCCGATTCCGCCGAGTGGCACGCCCCGCTGGCCGCCGCCAGCCTACGGCAAGCAGCACCCCGAATCCGGATCGTGCGCAGCGTCGACTCACGGCATCCGGAGCTGGCGCTGCGGACATGGCGCCCCGGCTCCACCGACGGTGCGGATGCCGCGGGGATCACCGTCGATCTGGGCTGCCCCTTCTGTGACGGATCGCGAGACGTCTCAGGCGAGCTGTCCGGCTTCTCGGGGCCACTCAGCGAGAGCGGTCTGCCGCCGGTGCTCTCCCGAGTGTACATCGCCAGCGAATGCCACGACTGCGGCGCCCGGTTCCCCGAGTACGCCAGCCTGAAGCTCGCGGCCGTCCTGCGGTCCGCCCAGGCGCTCGGCGCCGAGATCGTGATGATCGACGCACGGGATGCCCGGGCCGTCGAGGGATCCGGCCTTGGGCTCACCGGCACCTCGGCCGGGCTCTGCTCGAGCACCGTGTTCAGCGACACCTACGCCAAGCTCCTGGGCACCGCGACCTCGCCCGAGCCCACCGAGCCGCAGCCTACGCCATCCGCCATGCCCGTCGACCATTCCCGATGGTGGCTCGCCGCCGCCATCGCCATCAGCGCGCTCCTGTGCACAGGCGCCTTCGCCCTGGGCCGTCGGGGCCTGCCGTCACGTCCAAGGGGTCGGGGCGGGCGATGGGCGCCCGCCGCGCTGGGCGGTCTCCTGGTCTTGGCCGGTGCCGCCACCATCGCATACCCCTACCTGACGGAGGCCGTGGCTGAGCCCCCTGCCGCTCCCCCGGATCTGCCGCCGCGCTGGTTGTCCTTGGGAGAGCCCGGTCACGCGGTGGAGGTCTGCGAAGGCGCCTTCACCATCTCGCTGCCCGCCATCGGCATCACGGCGCCCGTGATCCAGGGCGCCAGTCCAGACAATCTCCGTGGCGGGCCCTGCTGGTACGCTGGAACGGCGCGCCCGGGGGAGCCCTCGAACTGCTGTATCGCGGGTCATCGAAGCACGTACACCGCCCCCTTCAAGCGTCTGCTGGAGATGACACCGGGCAGCGAGATCATCCTTGCCGGGGACGGTGGCTTCCGGCGGGAGTACCTGGTGGCATGGGTCCGTGAGGTCGATGCCTCCGACGGCCGTTACCTGGCCCCCACCCCCATCGAGGCCCTCACCCTCTCCACGTGCCATCCCTTCGGGTTGTCGTCGAAGCGGCTGATGCTGCGGGCCTACCCCGGCGACGCGGGAACTGCGGCGGCCCATGCCCGCCCAGTAGATGAGGTCATGACGTGCGGTGGCGCCCTTCTGCTCACCGATGGCGTCTTCGGCCTGGACCCTACCCAGTGGGTGTCCTCGGCCTTGCCCGTGACCAGCACGCCTGCGTCCATGCCCCCGCGCTGGCGGCAAGACGGCGGGCTCCCCAGCCCCGACTTCGCCCACGACCCCCCGTCCCTTCTGCTGCCCTCAGGCCCGGAGGAGGTGCAGCCGTGACCGTCCCGCGCTGGACCTGGGGCCTCGTGGCGGCCATGGTGCTGGCCTTCGGCCTGGGAGCGGCCATCGCCTGGGGCTGGCCGCTCCTCGAAGAGCGGAAGAATGAGGACCGTGCCCGGGCTCTGCTCGACGCCGCCAACGAAGCCCTGGCGGCGGGCGACCACCAGGCTGCCCTGGGGACGATAGGCGATTCCGTTGCCCTTAGGCGATCACCGGCGGCCCAAGCCGGGCTGCGGCGCATCGCCTCAGCCGCCCTGGGCCCCGAGGATGATCCGGCCCTGGCGGCCCGGGCCTGTGAGCTGCTAGTCGAGCTGGCGCCGGAGGATGCCGATGCGCGCTTCGGGTGGGCTCTGGCTCTGGCCCGCATGGGGCGGCATCGGGACGCGGCGGGCCGGTTCGCGGAGGCGGCGGCACTCCGGGAGCCGTGGCCTCAGGCCGACGCCAACCGGGGGCTCTGCCTGCTTGCCGCCGGTGACCCCGAGGCCGCCATTGAGCCCCTGGAGGCGGCCACGAGGAGCCGGGCCGTTCGGCACCCGGAGCTGCTGACGGCGCTTGGACAAGCGCGGCTGCGGGCGCTCCCCGCCGATCTGAACGGCGCCCAGGACGCTTTCGAGCGAGCCCTGGGTGTGGATCCCACCATGGGGGCCGCGCTAGCGGGGCTGGGCGTCGTGAAGTACCACCGCGGCGATCTGGACGGGGCTCTGGCCGACCTGGACGAGGCCGAGCTGCTCTCGCCCCTGGAGCCCGATGTGCTGGCTACGCGCGGGGCGCTGCTCTGCCGAGCCGGCGATGACCAGGCGGCCGAAGCGGCTCTCCACCGGGCCCTGGCCATCGACCCGGGGCACGCCACGGCGCGGTACGACCTGGGCTGCATCTACCTCCGTCGTCGGGAGGCGATGCTCGCCGAGGTGCAGTTCCGGGTGGCCTGCCAGAGCCGCCCCGACGATCCGCTGATGCGGCTCGGCTGGGCCATGGCACTGCGCCTGGAAGGCCGAGATGAGGAGGCATCCTCCCAGCTCTCCCGGGCCCTGGCCCTATCGCCCCCCGGGGGGGCCGCCCGGCTCGCCCGAGCCGAGATCCTGGCCCTGAGCCGGGACGAGAGCGCGACCATGCTGCCGCCGGGGTCGCTCAGTCCAGCGCCTGGCGCACCCGGCTCGTCAGCTCCGTGACGGAGAAGGGCTTGGGGAGGACGTCGGGCCGCTCGTCTAGGGTGCTCCTCTGCCTCAGGATGTCCTTTGGATAGCCGGACATGTAGAGCACACGGAGGGAGTCGTACCGGTCCCGCAGTCTGTGATAGAGCTGCGGACCGTCCATCTCGGGCATGATCACATCGGTCAGGAGCAGGTCGGGGCTCAGGCCCTCGTCCACGAGCTTGATGGCCTCGGCGCCCGATCCCGCCTCGAAGACGCGGTAGCCCTGCTCCGCGAGAATGGTGGCCGCCAGCTCGCGTACGATGGGCTCATCC
>WJIW01000030.1 GCA_014730065.1 Armatimonadia bacterium
CGCATGACCGGGCCGCGTATCCGGTTCGTAGATGGAGCCGACGGTCGGATTCGAACCGACAACCTGCTCATTACGAATGAGCTGCTCTGCCGTTGAGCTACGTCGGCCAGTCGGCCCGGGCGTCCATACAACCAGCCCGGGGGCCCCGGATACAGTAGTCCGTCCCGATGCACGCGTCAAGATGGAGGCGCGCGCCTGATCTGCCCCGCGCCGTCCACATGCTCTTGGACGAAGCGTGGCCGCCGATGTTCCCACCCTGCCCCTAGGTCGCTTCCGTGCCTACGCAATCCTCGCTGACATGAAGCAGAGCGTGGTTGCCGGCGTCGTAGTTGCCCGACACGTGGGTGCGCCTGCCCGCTTCGAGCCGGATGCCGGTGGAGTTGGACTGGAGCACATTGTCCTCGATGCGGCAGTCGGTCGGGGGCCGGCTGTGGCCCGTCTGGCCCCTCTGGGCGATGCCCACGGCGCATCCCTCCACGGAGTTCTCCCGGGCCACCACCTGGGCGCCATGGTCGATGAGAATGCCGGCGCCGCCGCACCGGTAGATGTGGTTGCCCTCAACGACCGCGCCCCGGAGGTGACCCAGGTACAAGCCATGGCGGGCTTGCCGCACATGGTTGGCCAGCACCCGTGTGTCATCGCAGTACATGCACTGGATGGCCGAATGGGTGGACTCGCTGACATCGTTGCTGGCGATGAGGTTGCCGTTGGATTGCTCGTTGTACCGGGCCGTCAGGATGATTCCGTGGGTGCACCGGGGCATCTCATTGGAGACCACTTCGTTGCCGTGGCACCCGTTGTTGAGGGCGATTCCCGCAGCCTGGACCTCCTCGCCCGGGCGGGCACAGTCGGCGCAGAGATTGTTGACCACCTGGCACCGCCGAGCTCGGTCCAGATGGACCCCCCAGCCGGCGTTCTGGCTGCAATCGCAGCTCAGCACCGTGGCCTCATCGGTCTTATCAAGGGTGATCCCGTTCTGGGCGCCGCTGGCGGTGCATCGGCGCACCACACCGCCCCGGCACCGCTCGTACCAGATGCCGGTTCCGTACAGGCGCCAGCCCGCCTTGTCGAATAGGTCGATCCAATTGCCGGGGTCATCGGGGTCGTCGGCGTTGGTGGGTTTGAGGCGGGTGCGGGTCGCGGACACATCCTCGACGACGACGTCTTCGCTGTGGAGGACGTGGACGCCCACCTGGAACCCGACCGTCTCCAGGCCAACCACCCTCACCTTGCGGGAGTTGATGACCCGGATCCCCACTCCCCGCCGGGCTTCGGACGAGCTCTCAGTCCCGCTAAGTGTGACGCCCGTGCAATCGATGACTGCATTGTCGGCCCGGACCGTCACCACGGGCTCGTCCTCACCGACAGCGAAGCTGTAGGTGCCCGGCCTGAGGGTCGCCGATTCCCGCAGGGAGAGGCCCCGACGCGGCCTGGTTGTCACCTGGGTTCGCAAGAGACGACTCCTATCATTGGGCCCTATCCACCGATGGTCACGGCCCCGCACAGGAACAGTAGCAGGGCTAGTCCGCAGCCGAAGGCCGCTCCCCGTGCCGTTTCGGCCCAAGTATGGATCTTACCCTCCACCCGGCTCTGGACGACGAGGATCGCCAGGACCACCGAGCCCGCCAGGACCCAGACATTCCAGGTGGCCAGGGTCATGAGGGTGGCCACGTAGAAGGCGATGGTGGCGTGCCCGCTGACCCAGCCCCCGCTGACGAAGCTGCCCTTGGCTATCCGCTCCTTGAAGATGATGATCATCAAGGCGAGCATCACAAGCCCGCTCGCACCCAGCTCGACGACGGACATCTCGCGAACCAGCATGCTCCGCGTAAGATGCGCCTCGGCCGCCTCGGCCTGGCCCTGAGCTCCCCGAACGGCGGCCAGGAACAGATTCCAGAGGTCTCCGAAGCGCCGAACGAAGATGATGACGAACACGCCGCCGGCGTAGACACATGTGGTGAGAACGATGCCCGCCGAGATGTCCTTCACGCGCTTGGCCCGATCGTCGTGGTCGGTGGTGATCATATCGACCAGGTCTTCCAGGGCGGTGTTGAACATCTCCGAGACGACGACGATCAGAATGGCCGACCAGACGAACATGAGCTCCAGGGTCGGCAATCTCATAGCGATGGCCCAGAGCGTTACGCCCAGGGCGAAGTAGAAATGGACCCGCATGTGCTTCTCGGTCCGGAACACGGTGACGACGCCCTGGCAGGCGTAGTCGAAGGACCTGGCGACGGCTCGTAGCCGGCTGGTCTCCTGGTGCTCCTCTGGCTGAGTCAACGCTCGAGTACCTCCCGGCTGTAGCGGTCCTGCAGCCCGAACATCTCCGCTTCCCTCTCCGGATCGTCGTGATCGTGGCCCAGCAGGTGGAGGGTTCCATGTACAGCGCACAAGATCAAGCCGCCCAGGTGGGTCCCGTCCACGGCAGGGGACACGCACTCGGGCGCGATCACCACGTCCCCCAAGGCGACGGGAGGCCCTTCCGGGGAGCGTGGCGGGGCATCGGTGGAGAAGGACAGCACATCGGTAGCCGAATCCTCATCGCGCCACTGTAGGTTGAGCTCCCGGACCCGACTCGGCTCGACGATCCACAGCCCGACCGAGCACCGCTCCGCCGCCGGTCCCAGCTCGCGCTCCAGCACGAGGACCACCGCGTCGCTGAGGCTGGTACTGGAGCCGGGCGGAAGTGCTGCGTCGGTGCTTAGCGTCACCTCGCTCACGAGACCTGCTCCGAGTCCTCGCGAGCGGGGGCAGCGGCGCCATCACCGTTGCCGCCCGGCTGCTGAGCCGGCTTGGGGGCGGCTTTCTCGGCCTTTGCCTCGCCCTTCTCCTCCATCTCGGGGTACTCGATCCGTGCGTGGTAGATCCCGAGCAAGGTGTTGATGAGCGAGCCCTGCACCGCCTTGATCTCCTGCATGGTGAGGGGACATTCATCGAGCTGGCCGTCGGAGAGCTTGGACTCGACCACCTTGCGGACCTGGGTCTCGATGGCGTTGCGCGTCGGATTCTGGAGGCTCCTCACGGCGGCCTCAACCGTATCGGCGAGCATCAGCACACCGGTGGCGACCGAGCGTGGCTTGGGGCCCGGGTAACGGAACTGCTCCTCGGTGACGTCCTCCAGGCCCAGCTCCTGGGCCCGGTGGAAGAAGTACGCCACCAGGGTGGTGCCGTGATGCTCCTTGATGCAGTCGACGATAGGGCGAGGCAGCCGGTGCTTCTCTGCCAGCTTAACCCCCTCGGTGACGTGGGCGATGATCGACCGAGCCGAGAGAGTGGGGGAGAGGGTATCGTGGGGATTGGCCCCGCCGCCCTGGTTCTCCACGAACATGTGGGGACGCTCGGTCTTGCCTATGTCGTGGTACAGAGCCCCGACCCGGACCAGCAAGGCCTCGTGGTCGCGGCCGATGGACTTGGCCGCATTGCCGGCGATGTTCGACACCAGCAGGGAGCCGTGGTAGGTGCCCGGCGCTTTCGCCAGCAGCAGCTCCAGAAGCGGGTGGCTCGGGTCGGACAGCTCGAGCAGGCGCATGTCGGTCACGGTCTCGAGGGAGTATTCCAGGCAGCGGCTGGCCAGGTAGCCTCCGAAGACCCCCGTCAGTCCGGCGACCAGCGACCACCGGGCCTGAAGCAACAAGTCGGCGGTGTAGTCGGCCGTCAGCATGGTCTGGCCGCCCAGGCTCATGCGGCGCTCCAGGTAGAGGTCCACGAACCCCACCGACGCGAAGGCGAACACCGAGCTGGCGACGCCCAGGGCCGTCACGTGGGTTAGGCGGTAGGTGAGATAGCGCGCGGCCACCATGCCCGTGACCGCGCCCGCCAGCACGCCCCACATGCCGTGAAGACTCGCCGGCCCGGCGATGATCAGGAAGCACACCAGCAGCACACCCGACAGACAGGCGGCGGTGAAGTGGCCCAGGAGCACCGTGGCTGCCAACACCGCGAACTGGGTCAGTGCGTAACCAACGTGGGGCAGGTTCTCCTGGTTGACCATCACATTGAAGGCGATGGTGGGCACGCCGATCAGAATGGCGAGAGCGAAGAGCCGCCGGGTCTCCATCAGGCTCTTGGGCTCGAAGTGGTAGATGACCACCATGGCCATGGCCAGGGTGACCAGGGCCATGCCCAGGTCGAGGAGTCTCGGTGTCCAGTCCACAGTCTGCTCGGCAACCATGCCGAACACTTTGAGGCGCTTGACGTCCTCCGCGGTGACCACAGTGCCCTGGGAGACGATCAGCTCGCCCTGCTTGATGGACTTGGTGATAGGTGGGACCTCGGCGGCCACTCGCTCCCGCTCGCGCTCGGTCGCCGCGGCATCGTAGACGGAGTTGGGGACGATACAGGCGGCGCAGATCCCCACGAAGGCTTGGCGCACGCCCTCGGCATCGGGGACTCCCAAGGCCCTGACCTCGGCCCAGTACCCCAATCGCTCGCGGATCTGGTCCAAGGCACCGGCCAGCTCGTCGTTGCGGATGTCGCGCTCTTCGTTGAGGCGGCTCAAGGCCCGCTGGCAGGCCTGGCGGAGGGAGTCCCGGTCGTCGGGCTCCATGCGCACGGCGGCGGCGAAGGCCCCGTATGAGGGCCGGTACGTGGGATCCAGTAGGTCCCAGGCCCCCTGGATGAGCTCGTCGGCCTGGGAGGCGGTCTCCTCGACCTCGCCGTCGTCCTCGGGCTGCTCCCCGTCCGCGCCGGGTGGCTCATCCACGTCCATCTCGTCGGAGACCCGCTCCTCTTGGGCGAGACGGAGGTCGGCCGCGGTCGCCTCGATGACGTTGAAGATGGCACCCAACCGCTGGACCATCTCCTGGAAAGCCTGGGGGCGACTGCCCACGTATATCTTGGTTACGTCCCGGGCGGCCTGGGCTCGGGCCTGCTCCGTCTCCTCCTCGTCGTGCCATGTGTAGTCGCGAGGGGCGTAGACGTCATGCTGGGCCACCACGCCCTCGGTTAGGTTGTAGTAGCGGGGCGACAGGCTGTACACGGCGGCCAGCCCGACCACCAGCGCGAGGGCGACGATGATCAGGGGCCGCTTGTCGGCGTCGCGCAGGACGCGCGCCACGCGCATACTGCGCAGCCGGGAGCGGATCGAGCTCGATCTTCCCTTCTCATTGGATGACGGCATGGGACTCCTCGCTTCTCTCCTCGGCGGCATCGTAGGCGCGGATGATACGTCTGACCAGGGGATGCCGGACGACATCCTCCTCGCCCAGATCCACATGGGCGATGCCCTCGACGTCCGCCAGGAGCTGCCTTGCCTGGCCGAGTCCCGACCGGCGCCCGGCCGGCAGGTCGACTTGGGTTACGTCGCCGGTGACAACGATCTTCGAAGAGTAGCCCATTCGGGTCAGGAACATCTTCATCTGAGCCTCGGTGGTGTTCTGGGCCTCATCCAGGATGATGAAGGCATCATTAAGGGTGCGGCCCCGCATATACGCCAGCGGCACGACCTCGATGGTACCGCGCTCCAGCAGCCGCTGAGCCTTTTCCATGCGCATCATGTCGTAGAGCGCATCGTACAGGGGCCGGAGATACGGATCGACTTTCTCCCGTAGGTCGCCGGGCAGAAAGCCCAGGCTCTCGCCCGCCTCCACCGCCGGCCGGCTCAGGATCAGCCGCTGATACTGCTTCTCGTTGAGGGCCGCCACGGCCAGGCCCATGGCCAGGTAGGTCTTGCCTGTGCCCGCTGGCCCAATACAGAAGGTGACCCCGTGATCCTCGATGGCCTCCACGTACCGGAGCTGGCCCAGGGTGCGGGGCCTGATCCGCCGGCCCTTCTCGCTGACCAGAACGGTCTTGCCCAGTAGGTCTTCCACACGGGGCACCTCATCGGTCAAGGCCCGGCGGAGCAGGTACTCGGCGTCTTGGGCGGACAATGCGTGACCCTTGCGGACGGCGGAGGCCATGCTCTCGAGCAAGCGGTAGACAGCGTCGGACTGCGGGCCCTCGCCCTCGACCCGCACCTCATGGCCCCGGGCCGTTACCCGTGGCTCGGCCATGGCGTTGATGGTCTTGAGCACCTCGTCCCCGTCGCCGAGCAGGGCTCGCAGCTCGGCATCGTCGGCGAGATGGATCGCCTTCGTCATGGGGCCTCCCGTCGCACAACGACCGCAGACAAGAAGTGTACGGCCCGCCATGGGGGGCGTCAACACAGCGGGAAGGCGTCGGGGTGCTGTCCTTTGAATGTGTCGGGGTCTGCCGTGGGACGGCGTGGGCGCGGGTGGTGGCGCTGCCACGCCCATGCGGGAGGAGCATAGGCCCCGCAGTGGAGGTACCTCCCGAGGGGGCGAGTGAACTCGATGCGGAGGAAGTCGATGAGAGCCATGGCAACCGAAGACAACTCCCCAACAGATGGCCGAGGCCCCGATGAGATCAGCGCCGCTCTGAACGACGGCGATCCGTCGGTCAGAGAAGCGGCGGTTCGGCGAGCCGCGGCATTGGGACTGCCCGATCCGCTGCTCGAAGCGGTGATCGCGACGGCTGGCGATCCAGATCCCAGGGTCCGCCGGGCGGTGGCCGAAGCGCTGACCGGACGGACCGATCCCGAGGCACTGCGGGCCCTGACCAGCCTGCTCGACGATCAGGCCGCCCAGGTCACGTGGGTGGCGGAGGAGGCCATGTGGGTGCTGCCCGAGCTGAAGGAGCGACTGGCCCGGGCCATCTCCAAGATGCTCGAGGAGGGACGCGCGCCCTCTGCGGGGGGCTACCGACGCTTTCGTGGCGAAGAGGCTCCCTCGACGGACGCCTCCCCCGAACCGGGCGGATAGGAGGGACGGCGTTGACGGTCTGGCTCACGCTGATTCTCGCCCTGGGCGGCGCGCCGGCCGATCTCGACGCCGCCGTCGCCTCGGCGGGCGAGGTCACCATCGAGGTGCCTGTGTTCGAAGGCGGCGAGGGCCTGGACTTCTTCGAGGAGTGCGCCAGGCGCTACATGACCGAGCGTCCGAACGTCACCGTGGAGCTGTACGGCGATCCCCGCATTGCCGACAAGGTCCGCATCCGATGCCTCGAAGGCAGCTTCCCCGAGGCCAGCAACGCCCCCATCAACTACTGGCCTCTCATCGAGAACGGCGACATGCTGGCACTGGACCCGTACCTGGACGGGCCGAACTGGGAGGGCGACCGTACCTGGCGCGAGTCCTTCATGCCGGGGGTGCTCGACGTGTACGTGCGAGGCGGCCGCACCTACGCCGTGCCCTTCTTCTACTCCGTCTGGGTGATCTGGTACAACAAAGCGATGTTCGAGGAGCACGGCTGGGAGACCCCCGAGACCTGGGACGAGCTGTTCGCCCTCTGTGAGGAGATCGAGGCGGCGGGCATCCCGGCCATGACCTTCCAGGGCCGCTACCTGAGCTACGCCCAGCCCTTCATTGATGCGGCCTACTACCACCTGGCCGGCCCCGAGCGCTACTGGGAGCAGAAGGAGAGCCTGGCCGCCGGCAGCTTCGACAACCCCGAGTTCGTGCGCGCCCTGGAGCTCAGCACGCGCCTTACCCAGTACTTCCAGAAGGGCGCCATGGGGATGACCCATACCGAATCCCAGCGGGAGTTCTTCGAGGGCAACGCGGCCATGATCCCCTGCGGTAGCTGGCTCAAGAGCGAGATGAAGGACAAGATCCCGCCGGGGTACCGGCTCGGCTGCTTCCGGTACCCCTACGTGCCCACCGGTAAGGCCGACCCCACGGCCATCCCGGTAGGCAGCAACTACTACTTCGTGTTCGCCCGGTCCGACCACCCCGAGGTGGCGGTGGACTTCTACCGCTTCATGACCTCCAGGGAGATGGCGGGCCTGTTCGCCGAGATGCAGGACTTCCCCGTGGCCATCGAGGGCGCCAACGAGGGGCGGCTGAGCGATGACCTGGACGACATGCTGCAGATCCTGGAGACGACCGAGACGGTCTACGGCCGGCCGCCGGGCGAGGGGTACCCGGAGTTCGATCAGTACCTGACCGACGTACGCTCGGAGCTGTTTCTGGGCAAGATCACGCCCGAACAAGCGGCGGCCGAGCTCGAGCGCGATGCTCAGATCGTGGTCGCTCGGGCCGCCGACCCGACTCGGGTGAAGTGGCGCCCTTGGCAGAAGCAATGGCAGCCGCTGCTGCTCATCGGCCTGATCGTGTTCTCCATCGGCTTCGCCGCCGTTGCGGGCGTGCGAAGCCTGCGCCAGGAGCGGGTCGAGCGTAAGGTCACCCAGTCGGGCCTGCGGATGCGCTGGCAGGCCATCCTGCTCTTCGTCGGCCCCGCGTTCCTTCTCTACACCGTCTTCGTGGTCGTTCCGTGCCTCCGGTCCTTCCAGTGGTCGCTTTACCGCTGGGACGGCCTGACGGATATGCACTGGATCGGACTGGTGCACTTCGAGCGGCTGCTCTTCGAGAGCGAGGTCTTCTGGACCGCCCTCGGCAACAATCTGTTCATCATGCTCGTGGTGCCCGCCTTCGTTCTGCCCCTGTCGCTGTTCCTCGCGGCATGTCTGAGCCGCCGGCTGCCCGGCTCGACCCTGTTCCGGATCGTGTTCTTCTTCCCCAACATCCTGGGGATCGTGGCAGCGACGCTGATCTGGGGCTATGTCTACAATGCCAACGGCGGCCTGGCGAATGGTGCCCTGGTCGGCATCGGCGAGGGGCTTCTGTGGCTGCACGATGAGCTGCTGCCCTTCGGCTTCCTCGAGAGCTGGGGCGCGTCCATGGTCGACCAGTGGTCGGGCTTCCCGTGGCTCTCACCCGATCACCTCTACTGGGCCCTGGTCCCCATGTCCATCTGGGGTGCCTGCGGCTTCAACCTCATCTTGTTCCTGGCGGCCATGGAGAGCATCCCCACCAGCCTGTACGAGTCGGCCGACCTGGACGGCGCCTCCCCGTGGCGGCAATTCTGGACCATCACCTTGCCTCTGATCTGGGACGTGCTGGCTATCGCCATCGTGTTCATGGTCATCGGCGGCATGAAGGCCTTCGAGGTGATCTGGCTCCTCACCAACCAGCGGCCCATCAGCGAGAACCACGTCATCGGCACCTACATGGTCAACTCCATGTTCAACGAGTTCAAAGTCGGCCAGGCGACCGCCATCGCTGTGGTGCTGTTCCTCATCGTGTTCTTCGGCTCCATCGCCACCCTCCGGATGATGCGGCGCGAGAGGGTGGAGTACTGATGGCACGCCGAGGCGTGAGGCGCATCGGCTGCGCGGCCGCGGCGTCGGTGGTGGGGATCTATACCGTTCTCCTCGGTTACTTCGTCGTGGTGGTCTACCCGATGGTGTGGATGCTGTACACCTCGCTGAAGCGAGACGACAAGATCTTCAGCCATCCCTTCCAACTGCCCGACCCGGCCGAGCTGCAATGGGTGAACTACGAGACGGCGTGGTACGTGGGCAAGTTCGGGCAGTACTTCGGGAACAGCGTGCTCGTGACGGCGCTGACGGTGGCCCTGGTGCTCCTGCTCTCCTCCATGGCCGCGTACGCCCTGGCCCGGTTCGCCTTCCCCGGCGCCCGGCCGCTACTCTTCTACTTCCTGGCCGGGCTCATGCTGCCGGTGCAGATGGCCATCGTGCCCTTGTTCTTCCAGATGAAGTCGCTACATCTGCTGGGCACCCTCCACGGCTTGCTCATCGCCTATGTGGCTTCGGGCATGCCCTTCGCGGTCTTCGTGCTCACGGGGTTCTTCCGCTCACTGCCCGCCAGCCTCCACGAGTCCGCCGTGCTCGATGGCGCGAACGAGTTCCAGGCCTTCTGGCACGTCATGCGGCCCCTGGCTAAGCCGGGGCTGATCACTGTGGCGATCTTCTCCTTCCTGGGCACCTGGAACGAGTTCTTCATGGCCTTCATCTTCCTATCCGGCGAGGGCGCGACCCGGTTCCGGACGCTGCCCCTCGGGCTGGCGAACATCGCCATCGTCAGTCAGTACCGGGTCGACTGGGGTATGGCCTTCGCCGGTCTGGTCATGGCCATGCTGCCCGCCCTTCTTGTCTACAGTTTGCTCCAGAAGCAGCTCACCAAGGGCATCACCCTCGGCGCGCTCAAGGGATGATGTCGCCGACCGATTCTCCGAAATGGGATCTCAGTATCGGCACCCGTGTATGGCACATGCAAGTGGGGAAGCTGATGTCGTGTCTACGGCCAGGGCCCTGAGGCGGTGTGCGCGCCAGGGCTGCGGGCGTCGTTAGGAGCTTCCCCTTGCATAAGCGCGACTTCCTCAAGCTCCTCGCCGGGTCCATCGGCGGGGCCATCCTCAGTTCATGTACCAGCGGCGGACTAGACGGCCCGGGCGGCCCTTCGGGCCCGGGCGAGGTGCCCGACCTACCCAGCGGCTACCGCTTCTACCGCATCAAGAGCACCGGCCAGACCGCCCCCTCGGGCAGTGCCATCGACATGTTCTACGGCACCGCTCACATCGCCGACAACGGGACGGTCACATACACCTCCCGTGACGCCGGCCTGCGAGCGGGGATCCACCAGATCACCGTGGACTTCTCGGAGGACACGCCGAAGGTAGTCGGCGAGCGCACCGCCATGGAGGCGGGCCAGACCCTCGGCGATGGCCGCATTGTGGATCACATCCTGAGTGTGGACTGCAACGCCGATGGGGACATCGCGGCTTGCGTTCAGGCCGGCAATACCGCCGAGCACTTCCTCCAGGGCATGTACCTGGAGATGGGCGGATCCGGCTTCGAGCCCGTCATCGTTCCCGGCACTATGATCGCCCAGGGCGAGGCCAAGGCCCTCGGCGGCTTCGGGGACGTGGATCTGCACGGCTCGGGCGACATGATCATCGTCACCGACCATGGGCCTCAGGGCGACGTGCGCGGCCCCGGCCAAGGCCTGGTCTACGTGCCCGGCGGCTCCGTTGCCGGCTCGTCGATCCTCATGTCCACGGGCGACTCGGTGCCCGGCACCGATGCCGCCGTATCGGGCATAGGGCTCGTCGACATGCACGATGGCGGCCACTACGTGGCCCAGGCTACCGCCGATCGCGTGCTCCAGACAGGCGCCGAGAGCCGGGGCACCCCGACCGACAGCGAGACCGTGCTGCTACGCGGCAACGTGGGCGCGCCCCACGACTCGGCCGCGATCGCCTCGTCGCGCTCGGTGGCGGCCGCCCAGATGCAGGGGGACTCGGACTACGGTCCGCGCACGGGGCCCGACGGCTTGGTCGCTCACATCCTGGCGCTCAGCGCCGGGGCCGAGTCCCTCATCTACGGGCCCCAAGTGGCGCTCACTACGGGCGATCCCTCGCCCGCGGGCGGGGAAGTGCTCGGCTTCGGGCCCGGCTCCTTCGGCCCCGATGGCGTCCTCTACTACACGCTGTTCTCCCGGTCCGTCGCCGGCCTCGAGCTGGCGGCGTACAACGGCCGGGACCATCGGATCCTGCTCTCTCGCGGGGACGCCCTGTCCGATGGCAGCCCGCCCATCGAGTCGGTCATCTTCGGCACCACCACCGAGCATGTCGACTCCCAAGGCCGTCTGGCCTTCCTCTGCGAGTTCCCTGACGCCACGTCGCTAGTCGTCGGCGTCCCCGTGTAGGAGAGGATCCACCCAATGGCAAATACCAAGATCAACTCGACCGTCATCGCCACCTCGGACCCCATCGAGCTCTCCAAGGGGTTCGCCCTCAACCCCGGCCATGCCATGCGCCTGGAGAAGCAGTTCTCGGCCCTGCCCTTCTGGAACTCCTCGTCGACGATCCTCGGGACCCATATCCGTACCGAGGCCCGGGGGGCCATCGACGTGGGGTTCGCCGGTCCCTCTTACGGCGTCCGCATGGAGGTCGACGGCCAGCTCAAAGATGACGAGATGTACCTGAACGTGAACGTGGACGAGATGCAGGGCGGCATTCTGCTGGGCGCAGACTTCAAGATCACCATGTCCTTCGAGGCCAAACGGAAGTGGATCCACCTGGTGAAGAAGGGCTGGCACAGCCACTTCGAGGTCCGCTGGTCCGAGCTGGTGGACATGGTCGAGACCATGCGCTTCAGCGGCCTCTTTGTGATCATCTCGCTGATCAAAGCCGGCCTGGCGCTGCAGTTCATCGGGGCCGACACCTTAGCGGCCTTCCTGCCGAGCCTGGGCACCAACGGGGTCTGGGATAGCGAGAGTGGCATCTGCCGGAATGGCGGGAAGCTCACCCTCCATCCTCAGGTCATGGGCAACTTCGACCTGATCACCATCGCGGCGTACATCATCGCCGGTGGGGCGGAGGACATTCAGCCTGAGCTCATCCCCCTGATAGAGATCCTGAAGAAGATCTACACCCTCATGAAGGACGTGGGCTTGAGCGTCAGTGTGGGGCCCACCTTCGGCATGGACTTCCCTATCGACGTGTCCATCACCAAGATCCGCGCCATCGGCCAGACCCAGACGGTGGAGTTCGATGACCTGAGCTTCCAGGGCGGCACCTTCACCACCGAGGAGGATCGGGTCACGGGCAAGGACCCCGACGGCGACGCCGACCTCCCCCTCAAGCAGGTGGGCCTGGAGCTGACCCACAAGGCCGGTCTCGATCTGCGCGTCGGCGCCTTCGCGGGCGTTAGCTTCCTCAAGGTCTTTGCCAAGTCCAAGAGGTTCGCCTTCGACGTGTTCTCGGCTCTTGGCATGCCCTACCGGGTGGACCCCGTGAAGAACGACCTCAACTGTGATGTGGACAATCCGAGCGTCACCTCCAGCGGCGGCCTGGACGTGGTGCTCCATCCACCGGAGGCGACATCGTGACCCAAGCAAACCCCGCGAGCTCCTCGGTCCACACGACCATGCACATCCATAGCGCCGAGGACCTGCTCAAGGCGCTACGCATACCGGATC